>CAYUZC010000024.1:8979-14342 GCA_964449525.1 uncultured Ruminiclostridium sp. | reverse complement strand
TCGGTTTAGGTGTTGCTACAGGTGATGGGGCTGGTTTAGGCGTAGGTGTGGGGCTTGGTACCGTCGTATTACTCGGACTCGGCGTGTTAGTTGGAGAGGTGCTGCTTCCAAGAGTTAAAATTATGGCTTTACCATCTGATGAAGTAGAAAAAGAATAAACAGGTTTTTTTGTGGTTTCAACAACCACACTTGTTCGTTTAGGGTCAGAAAAATTTGCTAATCGAATTTGAACGATTGTTCCTTTATTTATATCAAACTTAATAGATCTTGATACATCAGCATTTTCTATTTCAAAACACAAGCGATAATTATTAATAGATCCTTCCGGAGCTATAAGATACTGTTTTGTTACTTTTGTTGATGGAGAGAATATGCGTACTTCTTCAGAGTTATTGTTAAGTGAGTATGTAACTTTTGATATAGAGCCCCCTGTTGATATTTCCAGAGCGCTTGATGCTTGAACCTTTATTGGAATTGCTATTAATAGAGAAAATACTATCCAAAAAG
Source organism: uncultured Ruminiclostridium sp. (assembly GCA_964449525.1). GTDB lineage: Bacteria > Bacillota > Clostridia > DSM-8532 > DSM-8532 > DTU059. The sequence continues at coordinate 13,835 of CAYUZC010000024.1, read as the reverse complement.
TAAGCCGGATTGACATAATTTTCTTCATTTTTACACCCCATGATATTTTTCTTTCGTATCTGATGTTTATTTTACCACCTTTTTGACATGTCTAATTAAACAAAAAGATTACAAGTTCTTTTCAAACATCCTATTCAAAATTATATATCGGCTTTTTAGGGTGATCAGATTCACTAAATGAATAATAACAACCACAATATTTTTGCATATAATAGTGTTTTCCCCTGGAAATTTCTCTTCCCTTTCTGTAGAGCTCTCTAAAATCTTCATAATAAAACTCAATTCCGTATTTATCGGCAAAGGTTTTCCCCATATTCTTAATTAGCTCGTGATTTTGATAAGGACTAATCAACAAGCTTGTGGTAAATGCATCAAAACTGTTTTCCTTTGCAAATCTTGCAACTGTATCCAGTCTCAACGAATAACAAGTATTACATCTTAGAAGTTTATCAGTTCCCAGATTGTTTTTCCAATAATCATATTTATAATCATCATTATAATTAACTTCAAAACTATATTCGTCAGACAATTGCATTATTGAAAGCTTCCGCTTTTCATACTCTTCAAATGGATGAATATTGGGATTATAAAATAATCCTTCAATGGACATTGTTGATTCGTTTCTGAATTTTTCAATAATAGCTACTGAGCATGGAGCGCAGCACATATGCAGTAAAAGTTTCATATAGTTTCCTTTTCACAGAAAATCATTCCGGGTTTCAATTCATGACCGCAGGCATACTGTTGAGGAGTCATTCTTTTGCAGGATTCGGCCTGAATTTCATGTATAAGTAAAGCTCCATCCCCTGTTTTTACCCACATATCACAGGATTCTAGAGCAAGAATTGTCCCCGGTAAAATTTCAGGATTATTAACTTTATCATTTATGTTTTCAGGAATATCATCTATATTAGAACAACAAATTCTAAACCTTTTACCACACATCATTGATTGGGCGCCAGGCCACGGATTAGTACCGCGTATTCTGTTGTGAATAGCTAAAGTAGTCTGGTTCCAGTTAATTATTCCTGTTTGTTTATCTATTTTTTGAGCATACGTAGCCTGATTATCATCCTGCTTTATTCGTTTCAAAGTCCCATCTTCCAAGGCTTTTATAGTATTTATTAAGGTTTTTGCACCTAGTTCTGACATAATGTCGTGCAGTTCACCTGCGGTCATGTCGATATCAATACTTATCTGCTCTTTTAGAAGGATATCGCCCGTATCCAGGCCCAATTCAGTGAACATAGTAGTAATACCGGTTTTATCATCACCATTTATTATTGCCCATTGTATAGGAGCAGCCCCCCTGTATTTTGGTAGCAATGAACCGTGCACATTTATAGTCCCGAATTTTGGTATGTCTAATAAGCTCTGTGGTAATAACTGACCAAACGCACAGGTAACAATAAGCTCAGGATTAAGCGTCGCAATTTTCTCTATCATTTCAGGTTCTTTTGACAGCTTAACAGGTTGGTAAACAGGTATATCCTTGGATTGGGCATATTCCTTAACAGGCGATGGTACATTTCTAAGTCCCCTGCTGCCTCTCCTAGTACTGTCAACTTTCGTAACAACACCAATAATTTCATGATTATTATCAATTAATGCTTTTAAAGAGGGTACTGCAAAATCCGGCGTACCCATAAATAGTATTTTCATTTTTATTCATTCCTTTTTCTTTGAAACATAATTTGTGATTAAGTTATTCCTGCTCTAATTCTACAAATTCAATTACCTTTTCATCAAAAAGCATGCCTTCTAAATGGTCCAGCTCATGACATATACAAATAGCTTTAATTTCGGTTCCCTCGGTTCTAACCTTTTCACCTGCTCTGTTAAGATACTCTACAACAACTCTTTGAGGGCGTTTTACTTTTCCGAACACACCGGGTACACTTAAGCATCCCTCTGCCTCAATCTGTTCACCTTCAGACTCAATTATAACAGGATTAATAAGCTCCATCAGCCCATCACCCACATCTATTACAACAATTCTCTTGAGTATCCCTACCTGAGGAGCTGCCAATCCCACTCCATTTCCTTCTAACATGGTCTCAGACATATCATCCAGTAGCTCAATAACTCTGTTGTTTATTTCTTTTACTTCCTTGCAACGCTTATTTAAAATTTCGTCTCCCTTTTTAACTATATTTCGAATTGCCATACCTTTTTCTCCTTAAAAAACATTGCTTGTTTATATATCTATCATTCTAATATATTATATCATAAGTTTACCCAGCAATTCATTAAATTACGAAATCCAAAAAAGGTGTTTTCACAGGAAATGCAGACTATATCATGCTTGCCGGGTCGATATCCACACTAATGTCGGTGCTTCCAATCTTCACCTTAGGGAAAATATCAAGTGCCTCATTTACAAGCTGAATCAATAAATTTATTGATTCCATTTTAATAATAATTCTCCATCTGTATCTGTTTCTTATTATAGATATCGGTGAGGGCAGTACTTCTGAACATTCAAACGTACATCTTTGGCTGTACTTATCTTGGATTTGGTTTTTTAAAGCTACTAATGACTCCTTCGCGTCATTTTGATTCTCTCCTGATACAATCACCATACCAATATGGCAAAAAGGAGGAGAATGCATAGTTTTGCGCATTACGATTTCCTTTTGGTAAAAAGCTTCGTAATCCTGCGCCATAGCTGTTTGAACAGCATAATCGTCAATATTATATGCCTGGAGAATTACACGTCCCGGCTTTTCACCCCTACCTGCCCGACCTGAAGCCTGTGTTATCAGTTGAAAGGTCCTCTCACTTGCTCTATAGTCACTATTGAAAAGGGAGGCATCAGCAGATAGGATTCCTACTAAGGTTACATCAGGGAAATCATGACCTTTTGCTACCATCTGCGTTCCCAATAAAATATCTGATTCTTTATTGCGAAATGCATCTAAAAGCTTGCGATGACCATGTTTTCCGCTTGTAGTATCCATATCCATGCGTATAATTCTAAATTCGGCAGAGTGGTTTATAAGCTCTTCTTCAACCTTCTGGGTTCCTGTTCCGAATGCCTTGATTTTTTTACTTTCACAATTTGGACAGGTTTTTGGTATAGGCTCTGAATAACCACAATAGTGGCAAATTATTTGTCTGTCATGTGTATGTACAGTCAATGTGACACTGCAATTAGGACATTTTGCTGTATATCCGCAATCTCTGCAAAGTAGAAATGAAGCATATCCCCTTTTATTAAGAAAGAGGATGCTCTGCTCTTGGTTATTTTTATTGTTAACAAGCTCTTGTTCAAGCTTTCTGCTTACAACTCCCCTATTTCCTTCCTTCAATTCTTCTCTCAAGTCCACAATAAAAGTTTGAGGCAAAGGCATGGAATTAGGCCTTTTTTTCATGGTCAACAGCATTGCTTTACCATTTAAAGCACGGTAATATGTCTCTATTGACGGAGTGGCAGAACCTAAAACTAATAGCGCACCGTTCATATTACATCTAGCCCTGGCTACATGACGAGCATCATATTTCGGAGTATTCTCTGATTTATATGTCAGCTCATGTTCTTCATCAATTATTATGATTCCGATATTCAACAATGGGGCAAAAACAGCAGAACGCGCTCCTATTACCACATCTACTTCTCCAGCTTTAATTTTTCGCCATTGGTCAAAGCGTTCTCCTTGAGACAACCGGCTGTGTTGAATTGCTACCCTATTGCCAAAATGTGCAGTAAAGCAACTCGTCATCTGAGGAGTAAGCGATATTTCCGGTACTAAAACTATTGCAGTTTTTTTGTTATTAATTACTTCCTCAATGAGTCTTATATATATTTCGGTTTTACCACTTCCTGTTACACCGTGAATTAATACTTCGTTAAGTTTGTTTTGACTCAGTAGCGGTAATGCTTCTTTAAGCACTTGTACTTGATCGTCAGTTAAAACCAATTCTTTCGGAATATCACATGCAATATTGTCAAAAGGGTTTCTATCAACTTCTATTTCACTATATGAAACCAGTCCCTTTTTAGCCATATTGCGAATTGTTGCATGGGATACTCCTGATATCAGTAAAATGTCTTGAAGAGAGCATATTTCCTCTGTGAATAAAACCTCCATAACTCTTATGGGGTGAATGCTTTTTATCTTTTTTTCCTCTACAAGTGTATTAAACTCTTCTTTACTAATAGCTGGTATAACTGCTTTTACTGTTTTTTCATTAACCGGTTGTTCAAAAAACTCATTTTTTTTAATTAATCCTTTGTCAATAAGATACTTAAGATCATCAGAATTCTCTTCAATCTTTGTGATTTCTTGCTCAGGTATACCATCCTTGCTTTTAACAATCTTATCAATAATATTTTTTTGTGATGGGCTCAGCTCAATTTTCTTTTCTATATTTTCATGTGCTAATACATCAGGTAATTGAAGCCAGCTTTGCTTTTTTAGGTTTACGCCGGCAGGAATCATAAGCCTAATAGCGTCACCCCAAGTGCAAAAATATCGTGTTCTTATCCATTTAGCTAGCTTGATCATCTCTAAAGATAAAAGTGGATTATAATCTACAATTTGAGATATTTGTTTTAACTTTTTTCGATTCTCTCCATCCCTAATTTCAATAATCCATCCGGATTTCAATTGATTCTTAGGCCCGAAAGGAATTAAGACGCGCATCCCCGGTGCCGCTTTAATTACTTCTTCTGATGATATTTTGTAATCATATAGTTTATCGAAGCTTCTTGTTGCATCAGAAAGCGCAACAGCCGCAAGCAGCATACGCAGTTTCCTCCCAAAACGTATTAAAGGCGAGCTTTTTAATCTCGCCTTTATAATAACATCACCCGTTACCAAAATCAAAGATTTTGAACGAGTACCCGATAACAT
>CAYUZC010000024.1:0-8879 GCA_964449525.1 uncultured Ruminiclostridium sp. | reverse complement strand
GATAACATTGATACTGCGTATTAATAACATCACCCGTTACCAAAATCAAAGATTTCGAACGGGTCCCGAGTCATTGAAACTCGAGGCGGGGGATATACCCCCGCCTGAGACAGTAACCCCTACCCACCATCTTAGAGATGGGAGGAACCTTTCTTCTCGTTATAACCAAGTTCATTTAACATAAAATCACTATTGCGCCAATCATCTTTTACCTTGACCCAAAGATTTAAGAAAACCTTGGAATCAAAAAGGCGCTCCATATCCTGTCTGGCAAGTGTGCCTACCCGCTTTAACACTTTTCCGTCCTTGCCGATTATTATCCCTTTGTGGGATTCTTTCTCACAGTATATATTAGCATCAATCTCTATTATTTTCTTGTTATTCTTCTCTTTAAATCCGGTAACCTCAACTCCAATTCCATGGGGTATCTCATCACTTAACAGATTCAGTAGCTTTTCCCTTATTAATTCCTGAGCAAGAACCTTTTCCTGTTGGTCTGTCAGCATATCCTCCGGATAAAACATTTCGCCCTCGGGAAGCAGCCCTTGAATAGTTTCTAATATTTGTGCTTTTGTTTTTGGATCAACGGCACTAATAGGAATTATCTCATCAAAATCAAATGCTTCATTGTATTGAGCGATTAGTGGAAGAAGTGAGCTTTTTTCCACCAGGTCTACTTTATTTATTAATAAAATTGTCGGTATACCGGTTTTCTCAAGCTTCCCAATAATCATTGAATCGCCGGGTCCTATTTTTTTATCTTTGCCATCTACCATGTAAACAATCAGGTCAACACCATCAAATGTGCTAAACACCTCTTGCATCATATATTCGCCAAGCTTATTTTTGGGTTTGTGTATACCCGGAGTATCAACAAAAATCATCTGATACTCTTTTGTAGTTAAAACAGTCCGGATAGTATGTCGGGTGGTTTGTGGCTTATTGGACATAATAGCCACTTTTTCACCTGTCAGGAGGTTCAGCAAAGTGGACTTTCCCACATTTGGTCTCCCTATAATAGCTATAAAACCTGATTTAAATGCCATACTTTATTTAACATCCTCCATATCGCTTTTCTTAAATGAATAGGGTAATATATCATCAAAAGAATAAATCTTAAACTCACCATTTCTATTGCTTAAGAATAATGGCATTGTCGATAAACAAAACTCACTTAACACTTGTCTGCAAATGCCACATGGCATGGTGGGCGAATTACTGTCACTTGAAACAGCTATGGCCAAAATCCTTTTTGCACCGTCAGATATTGCCTTGACAATTGCTGTTCTTTCAGCGCATATTGTCGCTCCATAAGAAGCATTTTCAACATTGCAGCCTGTATATATCTTCCCGTTATCTGCGAACAATGCTACCCCCACATGAAAACCCGAATACGGAACATACGCATTTTCTCTGACTTTTAGCGCAAGCCTAACCAACTCATCAGGTTCAGGAAGATTATATACATTTCTGTTTTTATCTCCTGACATTTTGCACCCCCAAACGTAAAATTATCCTATCGTAAAATCATTGTACCACTTTGTTAGTCTTTGGCAAAGCATTCTGATAACTGATTTGATATTTTCTCAATAACTGAGTTATTATTATTCGAATAAACAATCAAAGTCTTATCACCGTATAAATATTATTGTGTACAACCGTAATTAGTATATACTATAATTCCTAGAACTGGTTATATACATAAATTTTGTGATCTATCCGATGGCTTATGTAACGAAACCAAAACATTCACGGTAAAAAATTAAGACAACAACAAGAAATGTATTGTATAGATATAAGGAATACTATGAGCTCATAGTAAAAAAAGGTCAAATTCCAAAGTAAGTTCCACTTTCCTAAAGTAAATTCCACCTAAAGTCATCCTCCCTTGAATTTTTCAAGAATAGGATGGCTTTTTTGCATCTTTTTGATACAATAAGAAGTAGATTAGAGATAGGTATTTTTCAAAGTTAATTCCATCTCGTAGATTGGAGGGGTGGAATTTAATTTTTCAAATGAGGCATAGTAAAAAAACAACAGAAATTCTTTTCTACCACTTGTTTTTTTTGTAGTAAATGTTATACTACAGTTAACTATCAATATTCCGTTTGGATTAATACTATTTTCTTGTTCTACCCACTCCTTATGTTTTGGATCTGGGGACGCAATTCAAAAAAGGTATAATCCAGAAATTTTAAGGAGGAAATTATAACCATGGAAGACAAAACACTAAAATGCAAGGACTGTGGAGCAGATTTTATTTTTACAGAAGGCGAGCAAGCTTTCTACAAAGAAAAGGGTTTTGAGAATGAACCACAGAGATGTCCTGATTGCAGAAGGGCCAGAAAACAAGAAAGAAACAACAACAGAGGTCCAAGATATTAATCAAAAATTAAGGAGAGCTAAGGCTCTCCTTTCATTATACCGTTTTTCGCTTATCAGACGTTATCTTCTTGCAATGAATAGTTTTTCATTGGCAACATCCACTATGGCCGTATCTCCTTCAGAAATTATGCCTTTCACCATTTGCCTTCCCAACTCAGTTTCTATTTGCTTTTGAATAAACCGCTTAACCGGCCTTGCGCCATACTCAGGATTCCATCCTTCTTTTACTATATAATCCAACGCAGATTCGGTTAGTTCAATCTCTATCTCTTTTTCAGCCAGCCGGTTTGACAGTGTTTTTATCACAAGCTTAACTATTTGTTTTACCTCATTCTGCGTCAGAGGCTTGAACATAACAATATCATCTATACGGTTTAAGAACTCCGGTTTAAACCCATAACGCAATTCGCTCATGACCTTTTCGCGTGTATCATCATCAAGCTCTCCCTCATCACCAGTATTTTCAAGCAGTATACGGCTTCCTACATTGGAGGTCATAATAATTACCGTATTCTTAAAATTAACCACTCTGCCCTGGCTATCAGTAAGCCTTCCGTCGTCCAATATCTGCAATAGTATGTTAAACACATCGGAGTGAGCCTTCTCAATTTCATCAAACAAAATCACGCTATATGGTTTTCTTCTGACTGACTCAGTAAGCTGTCCGCCTTCTTCATAGCCGACATATCCGGGAGGAGCACCTATTAGCCTTGCAACCGAGTGCTTTTCCATATACTCACTCATATCAATACGCACCATATTATCTTCGGTATCGAACAAGGATTCTGATAATGCTTTTGCGAGCTCTGTCTTACCAACTCCGGTAGGTCCTAAAAAGATAAAGGAACCTATGGGTCGTTTATTATCTTTCAAACCGGCTCTAGCTCGAAGCACCGCATCCGATACGGCGGTAACAGCCTCATCTTGTCCGATAACCCTCTTATGAAGTATTTCCTCAAGATTAAGAAGCTTTTCTTTTTCTTCCTCCATTAGCTTTGTTACCGGTATCCCCGTCCATTTAGATATTATCTCGGTTATCTCTTCCTCGGTAACCTCTTCCTTCAGCATTCGCCCTGATATTTCAGATTGATGTTTCTTTTCCTCGGCAAGGCTATTCTCCAGTTCCGGAAGCTTACCGTACTTTAGCTTGGCAAGGCTTTCCAAATCATAGCTTCTCTCGGCTTCTTCTATCTGGAGCCTGATATCTTCTATTTCTTTTTTTACATCTTTTTCTCTTTTTATATACTCCTTTTCAAGCTCCCATTGAGCCTTCATGCCATTTCCTTTATCCTTAAGACCGGCAATTTCTGATTCAATAGCTACAAGTCGTTCCTTTGACGCCTTATCATTTTCTTTTTTAAGTGCCTGTTGCTCAATTTCCAACTGCATAATACGACGCATAATCTCATCCAGCTCGGCAGGCATACTGTCAATTTCAGTTCTGATCATTGCTGCGGCTTCGTCCATAAGATCTATGGCCTTATCGGGTAGAAATCTGTCAGATATATAACGGTTTGACAGAGTCGCACTGGCAATTATTGCCCCATCAGTGATTCTTACCCCATGATGTATTTCAAAGCGCTCTTTTAGTCCTCTTAATATTGATATAGTATCCTCCACCGTGGGCTGATCAACCAAAACTGTTTGGAATCTTCTTTCAAGGGCTGCATCTTTTTCAATGTATAATCTGTATTCATCTAGAGTGGTAGTACCTATACAATGTAGCTCACCTCTTGCCAGCATAGGCTTCAGAATATTTCCTGCATCCATTGCTCCGTCAGCTCTTCCCGCCCCGACAATGTTATGAAGCTCATCAATAAATAAAATAATCTGGCCGTCTGAAGCCTCTACTTCTTTAAGTACAGCCTTTAGTCTTTCTTCAAATTCACCCCTGAACTTAGCACCTGCAATCAATGCTCCCATATCAAGGGAATAGATGGTTTTATTCTTTAGGCTGTCCGGGACATCTCCTTTCAGAATACGCTGTGCGAGTGCTTCTACTATAGCTGTCTTTCCTACCCCAGGCTCACCTATCAGGACCGGATTATTCTTGGTTCTACGAGACAATATTCTTATAACACGACGAATCTCGGCATCTCTTCCGACTACGGGATCAAGCTTACCTTTTCTGGCTAGTTCAACTAAATCACATCCGTATTTTTCCAGCGCCATAAAATTCATTTCAGGATTCTGGTTAGTCACTCTCTGATTTCCTCTTACTTTAGACATAGCATCAAGAAATGCGTCTTCAGTTACCCTATAATTCTTAAGTAAATTTGAAGTAAATCCTCCGGATTCAGCAATTAGAGCAAGAAACAGATGTTCCACACTTACATATTCATCTTTTAGTTTCTTTGCCTTGTCCTCACCAGACAGCAAAATCTGATTAAATCGTCTTGTTGCATAAACATTTGAAGCGGAACTACCATACACTTTGGGTAAGCGTTCCAGCTCATTTCTAATTTCTCCTGCAATATCAGCCGGGTTAACCCCCAATACCCATAAAAGTCTGGGTATCAACCCCTCTTCTTGCTCTATAAGCACCAAAGCAAGATGCTCTCCATCAACCTGTTGTTGATCCAGTTTTATAGCCGATTGCTGTGATAAAGCTACAGCTTCCTGGGCTTTTTCTGTAAACCTTTCTAAATTCATTTATCTCACCTCTTACTAAATAGAAAGCTTTCTGTATTTCAAGCTCATGTTATTCATCCGATTCCTTTAATTTTTGATATAGTTCCAATTGCTTCTCGCTTAAATGCTCAGGATTGTTTACATAAACCTGAATAAACAAATCCCCTCTACCACCAATTGCGTTATAATATCCTTTCCCCGGTATTCGAATATTACCGCCATTACGAATCCCTTGAGGAATATTTACAATTATTTTGGATTCAGGTGTCTTGACTTTTACCTCTCCACCTAAAGCAGCCACCCAAGGCTTAACTTCAATTTTCTGACTTATGTCATAGCCTTTTAATTCATAATCATCGGTCCTGAATCGCACAATAAGCATCAAATCTCCGTCCGGACTACCATTAATCCCTTTTCCTCCTTGGCCTGCCAGACGAATCTTGCCACCGGGTTGAATTCCTTTAGGAATCTTAACCGACAGTGTTTTTCTGCCTTTCGGACTCTCAATTGTAATATGCTTTTCCGGCCCCAGCAAACCATCTATAATTGATATATTTATCTCTGCTTCTTTATCCTCACCTCTTAAGCGCTGCTGATAGTTTCCGGAATTAGAGGCAAAGCCTCTTTTGGTAAAGCCATTTTGGCCACTTGAAGAGAAAAGATTATCTATATTTATATCTCTATCACCGAAAAACATATCAAAAAAGTCACTGAACCCTCCCGAACCGGTGGTTCGGTATTCATATCGCGTATTTCCTTTATTAAATCCATATTGCGACGGATCAAAATCATAACCGTTTGCAAAATTAAATTCACTACCCAATTGATCATATTTTTTGCGTTTTTCATCATTGCCTAATACTTCATAAGCCTCATTTATTTCTTTAAACTTTTCCTCGGCTTTTTTATTTCCGGGGTTTGCATCGGGATGATATGTCTTGGCAAGCTTACGATACGCCTTCTTAATCTGATCTTGTGTAGCTTCTTTTTTAACCCCTAAAATCTCGTAGTAGTCACGGTATTTCATAGCCACACCTCCTAATCTACTTTGACTTTCCTTGACCTTCATTACTATTATATCTATTTCCTTTATAAAATTCAATATTATATTTTTCTGATAAAATTTGATTTATTGTATTAATACGGGTATATAATAAAGAGAACAATTTTTAGGAGGAAAAACGATGACTCGAAAAGAAATTGTTGCCATGCTTCTTGCTGGCGGACAGGGTAGCCGTCTTGGTGTATTAACTCAAAATGTTGCTAAACCTGCTATTCTTTATGGAGGAAAATATCGCATCATTGATTTTACATTAAGTAATTGCATAAATTCCGGAATTAATACCGTCGGTGTCTTAACTCAATACCAACCTCTCCAGCTCAATTCACATATTGGCATAGGAAAGCCTTGGGATCTGGACCGCGTTAATGGTGGAGTCACTACACTCGCTCCATATATGAAAATAGAAAAGGGTGAGTGGTATTCAGGAACAGCTGATGCTGTTTTCCAAAACATACATTATGTTGATGAAATGTCTGCGAAATATGTTATTATCTTATCCGGTGACCATATTTATAAGATGGACTATTCAAAGATGCTGGATTATCATAAAAAAACTAATGCGGATTCAACAATTTCTGTTATTAACGTTCCCTTGGATGAAGCAAGCCGCTATGGAATTATGAATACCAACGAAGACGGCAGTGTTTATGAATTTGAGGAGAAACCTGAACATCCGAAAAGCACCTTAGCTTCCATGGGGATTTACATTTTTACTTGGGAAACTCTACGGGAATATCTAATGAATGACCATCATAAAAGTGCGTCCCACCATGACTTCGGGAAAAATATAATCCCGGAAATGTTGGCAGATAATAAAAAACTTATGGCATATAAGTTTGAGGGATATTGGCGCGATGTAGGAACAATTAAGGCCTACTGGGAATCAAATATGAATCTGATTGAACGTGTGCCTGGTTTTAATTTGTTTGAACCTAACTGGAAAATCTTTTCCCCCAATCCTGTGTACCCGGCGCATTTTGTCGGTGATACCGGTAAGATAGAAAAATCAATTATAGCTGAAGGGTGTATGATATACGGGACAGTAAGAAGATCTGTTGTTTTTCCCGGTGTCATTATCAATGCAGGTACCGTGATAGAAGATTCCATCATTATGTCCGATTCGCTGATTGGGTCAAACACAGAAATATACACTACAATTATCGGCGAAACCAGTGTTATCGGTAATAATGTCAAATGCGGAATTGGAGATTTTGCGGTGAATGCTTTTAACCCCAAAGTTTATGATTCAATTATAAATGTTATAGGATCAAATACGGTTATTCCGAATAATACTATTCTGGGCAAAAACGTTGTTATAGATAATTATATAACTCCTCACGATTTTGATACCAATAATATACCTTCCGGAGGATATCTTATAAAAGGAGGCGATAAATTATGAACTCTACAATGGGTATAATCTTAACCGGTGGAAAGAATAATCGGTTAAAGGAATTATCTTTAGAAAGATCCATCGCCGCCGTACCAATAGGCGGAAAATACAGAATAATTGACTTTATTCTATCCAATATGGTAAATTCCGGGATAACTAATATCGGAGTTATAATTCAATATAATTACCGTTCCCTTATGGACCATTTAGGCTCGGGAAAGGAATGGGACCTTGACAGAAAAAACGAGGGGCTTTTCATATTCCCTCCTTATCTTTCCGAGTACGGAACAGGTTGGTATAAAGGAACCGCTGACGCAATGTACAACAATCTGACTTTTCTCCAAAGAAGTGATGAAGAATATGTATTAATAGGCCATGGATATGCCATCTACAATATGGATTATGAACCAATGTTGGAGCATCATATCCAGACTGGTGCAGATATAACTATCGCCTGTCGCGACATGAGTGATATTTCTGCAGAGGATCAAAAGCTTTTTGGTATGGTCGAAATTAATGATGAAAGCAGAATTGTCGATTTCATGGAAAAGCCTTTAAATCCGAAGACAAGTATAGGTTCCATAGGGGTATATATTGTACGCCGAACATTTTTAATCGAGCTTCTACAGGAAAGTGCTTCCAAAGGTCTGACAGATTTCGTTTTTGATATTATAGTTCGCCAAACTGATAAACTTAAAATCTATGCCTATATGTTTAACGGGTATTGGAGGCCACTAAATAACATTCAGCTTTATTACAGGACTAATATGGAGCTATTGAATCCAAAGGTCAGACAGGAACTTCTTATGGACAGGAAAAAAATCTTTACTAAGGTTAAGGATGAGCCGCCTGCCAAATACAATGAGGAAGCAAGTGTTCACAACTCAATAGTAGCAGATGGATGTATTATTGAAGGAACAGTGGAAAACAGTGTACTCTTCCGAGGAGTACGTGTAATGAAGGGTGTTGTTATAAAAAACAGCCTGGTTATGCAGGGAACAACAGTGGAAAAAGACGCCGAGCTAAATTATTGTATTTTAGATAAGGGTGTTACCATAACTGAAGGTAAATCTCTCAACGGCGACGTCGAGTGGCCCTTGATAGTGGGTAAAAACGTAAAGGTGTAACAATAAAAGTTAAATTTAAAGTTGGGCGGGGTTTCATCCCCGCCCAGTGTTTTTTCGGATATTAAGAATAATGCGAACTAACGCCGTCATTTGGAACGTAGCACAGTGTAGTAAGAATCTTTTATGTCGACAAGGGAGCGGCTGTACCTGCTGCGATTTAGCGCTCCATGCCAACATCCTGTTTCTAGTCGCGGCGCAGTAGCTTGCTACCAATCAGACTCCGTCTTCTTGGGCAAGCCTTGCATGGGTGCTACTACTGTTTCCTTAAGTCGCTACGCTC
>CAYUZC010000023.1:0-14354 GCA_964449525.1 uncultured Ruminiclostridium sp. | reverse complement strand
TTCTGACTGGTCTAATAAATTGCGCATTTCAAGATTCTTTATTTGCTGCTCTTTAAGCTCCTTTTCTATGTCAGCCTTGACTTTTATCTCCTCTATCTGATCCTTTATTTTTACAATCATATAATTAAATGATTCAATGAGCACGTTTATCTCATCTTTGGTCTTAATATCTATCTTACCGGTATCAAACTGTCCCTTGGCAACCTTTTGAAGCTTTATTGCAAGCTTATGTATAGGATTAGAAATCCCCTTAGAAAATCTGAAGGCAAAGTATATGCAGGCTAATGATAATATCCCCGTCATGATATAAACCAGTCTCTCCTGTTTTACAATCTCATTTGAATAGTCTTCATAATAATCAATGATGGGGCTGAGTCTTTTTAAAAGAATTTCCTTTGCTTCATCGTTTATATCACCTTTGAGCTTTCTAAGTTCTGCTACGGAGCTGTCTATATAAACCTGTTGCATTTTCATTTCATAATCTTTAAATATTTCCCTGCTTCTTTCGTCATAAGTATGTATCATGTTCTGCAAATCTGTTAGTGCGTAATAATCTTCACCCATTTTCCCTTCCTTGACTTTATCAGTGAGGTCAAGCAGCATTCCCAATTCTGTTTCATATAAATCATGATATTTTTTTGTTCCGCTGTGAGTGTAATCATAAACATTCTGGTATACTTTATCAACGTGCATAGTTATAGAGTAAATATCAACAAGTCCTTTTAGCATACGAAAAACATTACCGAAGAAAAGCTTGAAGCTGAGTGATATATATCCATTGAGAAAAGTCATGGAAAAAATAATTATTAAAAAGTATGTAATAATCTTTTTCATGAGCGTGTTGTTCTTCGAATTTTTAGGCATTTTTATACTCCAATTGCTGCTTTTGTTCTATAATTCTTTGGACTTGTTCCCGTTTCTTTTTTAAATACTTTGCAAAAATAATTGGGATCCTCATATCCTATTATTTTGCTGATTTCCTTGATGTTCATATTGCCCTTTTTTAAAAGCTCCTTTGCATAATTCAAACGTTTATTGGTAATATACTCGATAAAAGTGGAACCATACTTTTCTTTAAAAATCTTGCTCAGGTACTGAGGACTTAAACACACCTCTGAAGCCACTAAATCAAGGGTTACGTTTTTATTGAAGTTGTTGTTGATATAATCAATTATCCTGTTTATTACATCACTTTTTTTCGAGCAGTTATTCTCGATTTGTTCTATAAGCTCAAAAGCATTACATTTTCCCCAAACTTTTATTTCTTCGTTAGATGTCAGTTTCTCTAGTTCTGAAAACTTACATGGATATTGACATATAGTTAACTCTGATATAGCTCTTTTCAATATAGTTATATACTCAAATACGTATTCTTTTAATTTCTCTGATTTCTCATTTCTCTCAAATATAAAGCATAATATCTCATCGGAATATTTTCTGGCATCGTCTGTATTCGATACCTTTAGTTGTTCCAGAAGTTTGTTTTCCAAATCCTTCGGATAACGCCATTGATTTACCTCGGTTTCATATGAAGAAAGTTGTGTAAAATGTATGGTTTGTTTATCAACTTTAGCTTTTCTCAAAGCTGTTATAGCTTCACAAAAAGATTTGTGGAAACAATCTATTTCAGAATAAACCCTGCCTATACCCACAGACGATTCAATATTCCCAATAAGCTTAGTTTTCCTTCTTATTTCTTCACCAATCATTATAGCTTCTCTTATTACTTCATCAGCCGGATGTTTAATATCAGTAGGTATGAAGACAACAATGGAATTGCTTTGTATCTTTCCGAAAAGGCACTTCGTCATGAGAGGAAGATGCCGTTTTAGTATATTCATTATTCTTTCTTTTACTATTCTGCTTCTAAGGTAGTCGTTAATTCCATTAAGGTCATCTTGGTCAGTAGAAACCAAAAGAAAATATCCTGCGTTGATATCCTCCTGCAAGAAATTAATATAGCTTTGTACCTTTTCTTTATCAAAATTCCCTGAAACGAAGGAGGTTATGAGCTCATCCTCTATAAAAGGCTTTACTATTTTTAACTTGGATTCCACCAAGTCCATGAAATCATTTTTATTTTCTTTTTCGATTATATGGTTAATTACTTTGTTGATTTTTTCAACAACTTCTGCTTCTTTAATGGGTTTTAGAATATAACCCAGAGCACCTATATCCAGTGCTTTTTTTATGTAATCAAAGTTATCATATGCTGTTAGTATTAAAATATTTGTGTTGGGATTTTCGTTTATAATAATTTCTGAAGCATCAATACCGTTTAAAACCGGCATTTTTATATCCATAATTATTATATCGGGCTTTAATTGGGCATTTAACTCCAATGCTCGTCTACCATTTTCAGCCTCTGCCACAATCTCAATATTACTGAATTTTTTCTGTAGAAGAGTTCGCAAAGCATATCTCGACAGATGTTCATCGTCCACAATTAATAATCTATACAAAGCTTCTCCCCTCTTCCATTAAAACAATACTAAACTCCTCGTAATTATTGTCTGAATAAAGAAATATCATGAGACGTACAATGCTTTTTGTCTCAATTTTAATTGCGACCCTGATGCTGTTTTCATATTGAGCCAGAGCATTATTCAATATATTATCAAAGAAATCAATTACTTCAAGGTGGTTGACAAGAATATGGTCACAGATTTCTTCTTCAGGAAATTCGACACTAAAACGATCACCATAACGCATAAGTTGTATATCGACATAGTTTTTCAGCCCATTTATTTCTTCTGATAAAATGACCGGAGAATCTGACTTTATAAAGTACCGAAATAGTTCATTGAAAAGAAGAAGCATTGTCTGAGTTTTTTTGGCATCCTCAAGATAGGCCATCTGGCTGGCATTAAGAATAACTGCTTGAGTAAAGAGATTAAAATTTTTCTGTTTCATAGAACACCCTCCATCAAATTAATTGACTTTACGGGGTTAAATTCCATATCTAACCATTAAAATTCGCTATGTCACCAGCTCTATGTCTATTCTTCGTCAACAAGATCAAGTACCCTTTTGGCAGTTGGTTCATCACAAACAAAAATATCAATAATACCTGTTCTGAGAGCGCCAACTATTGCACTTAACTTTTCAAAACCGGAAGCCATACAGATTATTTTTTTGGCTTTCTTTAAATATTCAATAGGTATTGAAATAACACGATCATAATATTCATCCTTAACAAACTCACCGTTAATATTAAAATACCTAGCGCACATATCTCCTATAGCATGATTTTTATCCTTCTTAAATATCTCAAACTCACCGATGTATCTTTCACGATTCTTACTTGGGGGGGTACCCACACTGCATACTATTGTATCAATGCTTTCCCATTTTTCTCTTACATCCTTCATCGCGGAACTATTCATATAAAGTTCCTTTTCCTCAATAGAAGCTACAAGAACGGGAGCATAGATGAAATGAGGAATACCATTTAATTTTTCAGCAAATAATCTTACCATTTCATTGAGTTGGAAATATCCTGCCGTCTGGTTGCTTCCTCCAATTAGGGAAACTATGTTGAATCCCTTTTTTACCTCATTGGGCTTATATGAATCAACAAATTGATAGCATGTGCGCCCCCAGGCCAATCCTACCGTTCCTGCTTCAACCTCATTATTAAATACTTCGATAGTCCGCTGAACCACAAGCCTTCTCAATGTATCTGCATCCTGAACTGAGGTCGGAATTATGACACAATTCTTAAGCTTAAAGTACTTTTTAAATCTGTTTGATAGCTCATCGTTATTATTTAACGGGTCCCTAACGATTATTTGAATGATACCGGCTTCTTTTGCCTCTGTTAGAATCATTGAAATAAGAGAACGCGAAATTGACAGGCTACCTGCAATTTCCTCTTGCTTCATGCCATCATTATGATACATTTGGGCAACCTTAACCATTAATGAAACATCAAATTTCGTGCTCATACGATATCCCCTTGCTGTATGAATTTATGTATAATTTTATTTAAACATAATTCATAACATGCGTCAATTAATTCTCCTTAGCGATATTCCAAAATGCTGCCATTATTTCTATAGCTTTTTCATAAAGGACAAACTTTCTGGCATATATCGCTTTTTTTGATACGTCGGGTTTTTGAATATAATCCAGTTCTACCATCGACTTAACAGCCTCTTCATAGGTTTCAAAGCTTCCTGATGCTACCCCTGCACAAATTGCAGATCCCAAGCTACCCATTTCAGTTCCCTTTACGATTTCAATATCTATTCCCGTTATGTCAGCAAACATCTTAACCCATGCTCTGGAACGCGAGGCTCCACCCGATAAACGGATGGACTTAGGATGTTCCCTATATTTAAGAAGCTTATTGATATGATAAAGATGGCTGAATACTACACCCTCATATATCGATCTTAATACCTGTGCCTTGGTGTGCCAGCCATTCAAACCAATAAAACATGCTTTTGAGTTTGGATCTTCATTGGTCCCGAGAAGAAATGGCAAAAACAATATATCTGATTCTTCCGGTTGTGTTTCTTCAATCATTTTATTACATACTTCATATACCGAAATGCCTTGCTTGATTGATATCAGCTTCTCTTCCCCAAGGAATCGGTCAACAAACCACTCCAGATTTCCGGCCGAAGTAGCACTTGCTTCAGTGTTAAGCCAAAAACCTTCATCACAATAGAACGAGCTTAAAAACAAATCATCTGCAATAATAGGCTTTCTTGATATATACTGGTTAATGCTCCATGTCCCGGCAACAATACACAACATCTCCTCATCAATAATACCTGTTGCAATTGCACATGAATGCATATCACACATTCCTCCGGCAACGGGTGTACCCTCGGCAAGTCCAGTGAGGGAAGCCACTTCCTTAGTTATATATCCGCAAATATCAGAAGACTTTTTAATCGGCGGCAGTTTGCTAATCATTTCCTCTATGCCGTATTCCCGCAAAAGGTCTATGTCATAACGCCCCGCAGCAGTATCAATAAGGTTTGCAACCGAAATATCTGTAAACTCGGTACAAATTTCTCCTGTTAGACAAGCACGTATATAATCCTTGCACAATAGAATCCATTTAGCTTTTTCCAGCACTTCAGGATTATTTTGTTTGAGCCAAGCAAGCAAAGCAGGAGGCTGTCCCGGATAAATAGCCTGCAGAGTCTTTTCACGAACACGATCCGAGGTTTTGTCTTCATACCATTTTGAAACGATATCAGCAGCCCTTGTATCTGTGGAGATTATCCCGTTATATACGGATTCCCCTCTTTCATCAACAAGATACATCCCGTTTCCATGGCCGGTTACAGCCACTCCGGCGATGTTATGTGCATCTACGCCCGATTTTGTGATTACATCCTTTATAACTTCAGTATTCGCTTTCCAAAGCTCATCGGGATCTCGCTCGGTAAAACCGGGAAAGGGCATAAGAAGCCTGGTTTTTATTCCCGAAACTGCAAGCTCCCTGCCCTCATAATCGTAAATTGCGGCCTTTGTTACTGTGCCGCCATTATCAATCCCCAATAAATACTTCACAGTAATACCTCTTAAAATGATTTTCTGAGTATATCCATTATTTCCTGTTTGGAGGCTTTACGTGGATCGTTATCCAGTGCGCCGGCCATATACTTGATTGTACCGTTTGCTATCTCTTCAATATCCGATTCCTTAACGCCCTGCTTACTTAGGGGTATATTCAGACCTAAGTCATTAATAAGCTTTTCTACTTCGAGGACACTCGACTCAAGGTTGCAACCATCCTCGGATTCTTCACAGCAGCATTCATCCCTTAAAAATACTCCTATGTTTTTATATTTTTCTGGCAAAGAATTCATACTGTATCTCATAGTATGAGGCGTCATAGCAGCAAGGGATTCTCCATGTACTGTTTCACTGACACCGCCAACAGCATGGGAGATGGCATGGCATAGTGTTATAACTGCGACTCCTATAGAAAAGCCGGATAATGTATCTGCATATGCAAGGGCAGTACGCGCTTCAAGATCTTTGCCATTTTCTACGACTCTTCTCAAATATCTGCCAACTAATCTTATAGATTCCTCGCACATTTTATCGGTTATAGGAGTTGAATTTGTACTTGTATATGCTTCTATAGCGTGAGCTAGAACATCAAAGCCGGTTGCTGCAGTAATCTTTGACGGTACTGAAAGCATAAGCTCAGGATCTACTATTGCAACTTTTGGGAATGTGAAATCGGAACCTAGTCCGGGCTTTTCCTTAGTCTCCGGGTTGGTAATTACTGCATAAGGGGTTATATGACTACCCGTACCCGAGGTGGTTGTTATAGCAATAATAGGAAGTGTTTTGCTTGTTGCTGTCAAATCGCCGGGATCTCCACTTGGACAATAATCCCAAACAGGTGCATTATGGCCTATAGCAATGGCGATACCTTTAGCAGCATCTATTGCACTTCCTCCGCCTAATCCAATGAGAACATCACAGCCAAATTCTTTACCGAATTGTGCGCCTGCATCAACTTGATTTGTAAAAGGATTTGGACTAACATCACCAAAGTGTGCAGATTCCACTCCGCTTTTTTCTAATATTTTTATGATTCTGTCTACCAGTCCGATTTCCTTAAAAAACGGGCCGGTGGTCACGATGAGAGCTTTTTTGCCGTATTGGCTGACATAGGTTCCTGTTTCTTCAAGTCTT
Organism: uncultured Ruminiclostridium sp.; assembly: GCA_964449525.1. Lineage (GTDB taxonomy): Bacteria > Bacillota > Clostridia > DSM-8532 > DSM-8532 > DTU059. The sequence goes on along the minus strand of CAYUZC010000023.1, from coordinate 7,682 downwards.
CCAGCTCCGAATATTACCTTGACCGGAACAAAATAATCAAAATTCTTAATCATAATAAAGGCCTCCTTATTTATTCAAAAAACAATTATAATTGGAGCGCTAAACGCTTTTATCTCATTAACATACCGCCCGTAACATCAACAGTCGCCCCAGTAATGTAATCGGCCTTGTCAGAAGCAAGAAATGCTACTGTATATGCAACCTCTATAGGGTCGGAAATCCTGCGTAGGGGTATCCTTTCTATGTACTCTGCTTCCCTTTCGGCCAGCTCCTTCTTATTCATAGGTGTTCGCATCATTCCCGGAGCAACGGCATTAACGTTTATACCGTGTTTAGCTACTTCTCTGGCTAATGATACCGTAAATGTCACCAGACCGCCTTTTGCCGAAGCATAATGAGCGTGTCCTGAGGTTGATCCATGAAAGGCAGCCTGGGAAACAATATTAATAATTTTACCGGGGCTTTTCCTATCAATAAGGTGCTTAACCATTCGCTTGCTAAACATAAACGGTCCCGTAAGGTTTATCCTTACTGTTTTTTCCCATTCCTCATCGCTCATGTTTTCAACATATTGAGTAGGCCATATTCCGGCATTATTAACCAAAATATCGATTTTCCCATAGATGTCTCTACAGCGTGCAATAATATTATCAATATCAGAGGCATTTGTTATATCCCCATATAGCGGAATACATTCGGCGTTGTATTTCTCGTTTAGTTTGTCAACAAACTTAAAGACATTAGATTGATCTACAAGATAATTAACAACAACCGTAGCCCCTTCCTGCACAAGAAGTTCGCTGATTGCAGCACCCAAACCGCTGCCACCGCCTGTAACTATTGCAATTTTGCCTTTTAAATTTAAATCCACGTATTTGCAACCCCCTTTAGCCGACTTCAACTAATCAACTTTACAGCCAAGCTTTTTTAAACAACTGCATACAAGTTCAGAAAGAATTTTAACATCGGGTTTCTGACCCTTTCCGGTAAATTCTTTCACAACCGCAGTAACTGTATTTTTTAGAAAACTTAATCTTTCATTGGAGTCCGGCTCTCCGAAGGAGATATGTATGTTATGCTCAGATGCCCATTCCCTTGCCGATGGAGTTATAATAGCCCCAATCGGAAAGATAGCACTTTCATTATCATTAAAACGTTTGATTTCTGCCTGCGAAACTACAGTACTCATGGAATCACTCCTAACCTAAAGAGAAATAAGCTCAACTCCAAGCTCCTTAGCGGTATCCTTTGCCAGAGGCGTTGTTATGGAGCCTTTTTTCAGATAGAGAGGCTTCTTATCCTTCCAAGCTTGGCGTACCCTGTCTTCTGTAACGAGTGACAAGGTTATTATATCACTTTGCCCCGAAGGTTTGCTTTTCAAATTTATAAGAAATGCTTCTTCACCATTTTCTACCCCTGATGCATTTGCTTCATCAACATCCAGATGGAATTCCAATACAAAATCTTCTCTTACTCTTATGAGAACATTATCAAAAGTAATCCCTCTGCTGGTGCCGGCTTTAACCTTCACGATTTCTCCGTCCGATACACCATAAAAAGCTGCTTCAGGCGGAGTCATATGCACATGCCTTTGAGAAATAATTAAGCCTTCATTAATATGCACCGAGCCACACGGTCCAATAATTGTAATAGCTCCTGAACCCTTAAGATCTCCCGAATCTCTTATAGGCGGATTAACTCCAAGCTTGTATTTGTCGCCTCTCATAATCTCCACCTGGGATTGTTTTCTTACAGGCCCAAGAATTCTTACCTTTTCAATACAGCCCTTAGGGCCGGCCAGGTTTACGGTTTCTTTAGCCGCATACTGGCCGGTTTGGCTGATTTCATGGCTCATGTTGAGCTCATATCCGGACCCGAATAAAACATCAAGATCCTGCCTTGATAAGTGCACATGTCTGTTAGAAATTCCCACGGGAAACGGCTGTGGATGAATTGTGGCCACTTCATTCCCCTTTAGCTTACTAATAACCTTATACACAATCTGCTTTATAAAATCATGTTGTTTGAATAAATCCTGATCCATTCTATCCACCACCCGGAATTCCTTATACTTTATTTAGCTTGCGGCAGAATGTTTTCAACTTCGTTATGAGGGCGAGGAATAACATGTACGGATTTTAATTCCCCAACACGGCCTGCTGCTGCTGCCCCTGCATCTGTTGCAGCTTTAACTGCTCCAACATCTCCACGAACCATAACAGTAACATATCCTCCTCCGATAGTTTCCTTGCCAATGAGTCTTACATTTGCAGCTTTCACCATGGCATCTGCTGCTTCAATAGCTCCTACGAGTCCTTTTGTTTCAATCATTCCTAATGCATTTTCCATTACAAAAACCTCCTGTTTAATTATTTTATTATTTTTTGGCATTTTTCACACCTCGATCAACAATTTAATATAGTAACTCCTCTTTAAGCTTTCAAATAATCTGATACAGCATTCATCACTTCTGCCCGCGAATATATAAAAACATTAGTGTCTTTCGGGCAAACTGATATATTTTTCTCCTTGCTATAGGCAAGTCTTTTTCTGTTTATAAGATGTTGGGGGCCGACATTATCTGAGGTTATATTTCCTCCCTTGGTACCACACCCCAAAGTTAGTGAAGGCTGCAATCCTGTTGACAATCCTATTGCACCGAATGATGAGGGCGTATTGACCAAAATCCTGTTCACAGGTTTTTTAAGAGCAAATTCCCTTATAATCCGGTCATCTCTTGAATGAATAACCAGACTATGCCCCATGCCACCCAGTTCCAACAGTTCAAAGGATCTTTCACAAGCAGCCTGCCAATCTTTTTCAATGTAGAACGCCAAAACAGGGCACAGTTTTTCGTGGGATAAAGGTGCATCCTTACCGGTCTTATCCAAAGGAGCCAACAACACCTTAGTACCCCTGGGTATTTTAATACCGGCCATATTGGCTATCTTTTCTGCACTTTTTCCAACAACTGAAGGATTCACCCCGCCTCCCGGCTGAATGACTGTTTTTTCAAGAAGCTTAAAATCTTCGGGGTCTCGGACAAAATATCCTCCCTGCTTCATGAACTCCTTAACCACCTCCTTAGCTATGGCTTCCTCTGCAATAACAGCCTGTTCGGAAGCGCAAACTGTACTATTGTCGAATGTCTTACTGGTTATGATATCGCATACCGCTTTAGAAATTTCAGCACTCTTCTCTATATATGCAGGAACATTTCCGGGTCCGACGCCATATGCGGGCTTACCGGAACTATAAGCTGCTTTTACCATGGCTGAACCACCTGTTGCCAGTATGACGTCTACATCCCTGTGACTCATAAGCTCATTGGTTCCTTCCTTGGTACAAATCTGAATACAGCCAATTAGTCCCTTTGGAGCACCTGCTGATTCTGCCGCCTCCGCCATGATCCTTGCTGCCTCAAAAGAGCATCCCACAGCCCTTGGATGGGGCGAAAAAACGATTGCATTGCGTGATTTAATTGATATTATTGACTTGAATATTATAGTAGAGGTTGGGTTGGTAGTTGGAACTATTCCGGCTAGAACTCCCATGGGATCACCGACTTCGATGATGCCTTTTTCCTTGTCTTCGCATAAAATTCCTGCTGTTTTCATATCTTTGATATACTCGTAGACATTCCGACTGGCAAAATCGTTCTTTTTAATCTTATCTTCAACGACTCCGATACCTGTCTCTTCAACAGCCATTTCAGCAAGTTTTCTTGAATTTTTGAGCCCGGCCTTAGCCATAGCCTCAACTATTTTGTCAACATCCTTCTGATCAGTACCCGCAAATAATCTCTGCGCCTCTTTTGCTCTGGCTACCAAGTCACGTGTCTGCTGAATGGAAGCAAGATCATCCATTTATTAATCCCTCCTTGAAACCAGCCTTCAAAAAATGATATGCATGGTTAATAACTGCTATTAGCGGCATTTAAGGCCGGAGCTGCTATGGAAATTCCTTTAACAATCGCAATACCCTTGCTTGTTCCCAACCTTACCGCACCTGCTTTTATCATTTTGTCAGCATCCGCACGAGAGTTTATACCTGTAGATGCTTTAACCAATACATTTTCGCCTACTGTCTTTTTCATAAGCTGAACATCTTCGAAAGTTGCACCACCTTTGCCAAACCCGGTTGAGGTTTTAACAAAATTAGTACCTGCATTTTTTGCAAGTAGACAAGCTTTGATTTTTTCTTGATCTGTCAGTGCGCTGGTTTCAATGATTACTTTTACAATTGCCTGACCGGCCGCAGCATCAACGACTGCTTTTATATCCTGAGAAACAAGATCATAATTACCGTCCTTTAATGCTCCGATATTGATAACCATATCCACTTCCTCAGCACCGTTCATAATAGCATCCCTAGCCTCTACGCCTTTTACAAACGGCGTATTCGCACCCAATGGGAATCCTATTACTGCACAAGTCTTGACACCCGATCCCTTAAGCAGTTCCGAAACATATCGTACATGCGTAGGATTGACACAAACCGAAGCGAAGCCATATTCTTTGGCCTCATTACAGAATTGTTCGACTGTCTTCCTGGTTGTTTCAGGCTTTAGCACGGTGTGATCACAGTACTTTCCGTAGCTCGCATCGTAGCTGGCTGAGTTGCCGGAATCGCTGGTAGAACCTTTTCGATTCATTTCATTTGCTAGTTCTCTTGCGATTTCCTCAATTAGTTTATTGATATCCATGATACCCACCTCACGTTCTAGATGAATTTTTTATATTTATTATAAAGTCATTTTTAATAAATTTAAGAGCAAGATATACTGTCAACTATGCCCGCTATGGCCATATCAATTGGTGCAAGGTTTTCGGTCCTGGTAACAATTCTTGCTGAACCGCCCTCTCCAATTGCCAAGACCAACTCACCAACACCGGCACCTATACCGTCTACCGCAAGTATTTCGTTGCCTGCATTATTGCCTTGACAATCAATCGGTTGAACAATCATCAACTTTTTCCCAAAAAGATGTTTGTTTTTCTGAGTTGCAACAACATTTCCTACAACACGTCCCAGTATCATAATTTCACCTCACCCGAATCTCTGTAGACATAATCCACAATACCGATAATGCCTGCGTCAGCACATGCGGTAGGGTTTGGAAGAGGCATTGCTCCCTCTTTGCTCTTTGCATAAAAAACTAATTCTCCGGCGCCGGCACCAATGGTATCAACTGCAACAATAGGCGAGCCGATATTTTTTTTTGCAGAATCAACCGGTTGGATAACAAGAAGCTTAATGCCTTTCAAAAGCTCATCTTTGCATACTGCTACAACTGTACCTATTACTCTTGCAAGCTGCATAGCTTATCACCCCTTTGGTGCTTTACCTGTTTTCTTGGTATTTTCTATGGTTTTCCCTTGATATTGATATTTGTCAAATACCTTTTTGCCTTCAATGTCAATGTAATCAACTATAGCCATGATTGTAGCATCAACAGGTAAATTGGCCGTCCTTGCGGTCTGTCTCGCAGAGCTACCGCTAACCACCAGGACTATTTCTGTTGTTCCCGCACCTACGGCATCAACAGCAACAACCGGCTTTCCCTCATCCTGAAGGTTCAGTAAGTTGACAGGCTGTACAACCTGAAGCTTCAGACCTTTCATTTTCTCTTCTTTTACCGTTGATACAACAGTTCCGATTATTCTGGCTGCATACACTATCGTGCCGCCTCCCTTTTATTTATTAAAGATCTTTATTGCGTTGTCAAAGATGTCCTTATTAATCATAAATCTTGACTTTTCACTGCTCCAAAGCTTGATAATTTCTGACGCAAGCTTTTTAGGCGAGTTAAGAAAGGCGTCATTTGAGCCTCCGGCCATATGTGGTGTTATGGTTACGTTATTAAGCCTTACCATAGGATAATCAATTCCCGGAGGTTCCACATCAAATACATCCAATGCCGCTCCGGCAATCTTGTCATTTATTAATGCCTCATATATCGCTTTTTCATCTGCCACTGAGGATCTGGAGGTATTAATAAAATATGATGTCGGTTTCATCTTAAAGATAAGATCTCTGTTGACTAGATTTTCAGTTTCCTTTGAAGCTCTGACATGAATGGTAACAAAATCAGACTCTTGCATAAGCTCCTCGAGGCTGACCATTTTAATACCGTAAGGAGGGTTCGTCACAAAGGGGTCATAACCAAAAAGATTAACATCAAATCCAGTTAGTCTTTTGGCAACCTTTTGCCCGATTTCCCCAAGACCTATAATACCAACATTCTTGCCGGGAAGATCAGGTATATTTCCGGAGTTTGGATATTCTCTTATCCATTCTCCATTTTTTAGGCCCAAATGACCTTTGGCAATATTTCTACTTTCGCTTATCATAAGACCGATTGTAAAGTCGGCAACAGCATCGGCATTTCTACCCGGTGTGTTATAAACGAGAATATTCTTTGAGGTTGCGTAGGAAACATTAATGTTTTCATAGCCTGCCCTCAGTACACCGATAACCTTGAGATTCTTACAGCAGTCAATGACATTCTTTGTAATAGGGCAAAACTCGGTTATAATGATATCTGCATCACTTATCGCATCTATTATGTACTGGGGAGGATTGTAGGCTTCACTCCCGCCGTGCTCGACGGCAAGATTTATATTCTGAAGCTCTTCAAAATCCTTGAGCTTCCATTCCACCGCCGTAACCTCAACTCCAAGTTGCTCCAAATTCTTAAAACCTGATAGAATATAGTCATTTGGTATAAAGAGATCACCTATTCCTACGAGTTTCATATCAATCCACACCCAATCCTTTAATTTACTATGGTACAAGAACTATTTTAACAGCATTTCCGGCTTTAATCTCATCCATCGCTTTATGAAAGTCAGACATTGGCAACACATGAGTAATTAATGATCTGAATCCCTCAGGGTTTTTCCGAAGCAAATCCACTGCTGCTTTTACATGCTTTACAGTAGAATCGGAGGTGCCATATACAATGAGCTCATTATAATGAATTGTCCTGCTGCTTACCGAAAGCATCTCATCTTTAACCGGCAGGCTGGCAAAGAAAGAAACATATCCGCCTTTTCGAGCATAGGTGGGAGCTTTCCCTTGGGTTGGATTATGGGGGGCAGTTACAATCACCAGATCAAAACCCTCGTCGTCAGATAATTCTTTATATTTTTCATCCAGCTCATCGGGTACAAGAGTGGTAAATCCCATCTCTTTGGCCATGTCTGTTCTTTTGCCCGGGAACTCTACACAGACAATATTCTTTACACCTTTTTCACGCAAACAAACAGCATGAAGAAGTCCCAGAGGACCAAGGCCAATAATCAGTGCCGTATTTAGTTCCTCCTCAGGAACTCTGCTTATATCATTCATTGCACACGACATTGGTTCACTTAATGAAGCAACCACCGCATCCAAATCGCCAACATCTACAAGATGCCCTTGTCTTACGGCTTTTGCAGGAATTTTTATGTAAGGCCCCATAGCTCCGGGATAATGAAATCCCATTGCCTCTGCATTCCTACAGAGATTTGTCCTGCCTTTTTCACAGTATACACATTCCCCGCATCCAATGGTTGTCGCCATAGTGACTCTTTGTCCCACCTTATAGGCATCAACACCGTTGCCGATTTCAATAATTGTGCCGCAAAACTCATGCCCCATTACCTGGGGTGGCTTAATTCTTGGATTTCCAACCAAAA
>CAYUZC010000022.1:0-14445 GCA_964449525.1 uncultured Ruminiclostridium sp. | reverse complement strand
AAGAGATTAGGATTTGCAAAAGTTTTTGATACCGATACAGCGGCAGACCTTACAATTATGGAAGAGGGGACCGAGTTAGTAGACAGAATAAAGAACAATGGTAAACTTCCGCTTATTACATCTTGTAGCCCCGGATGGATAAAATTCTGCGAACACAATTATCCTGATATGCTTGATAATCTATCTTCATGTAAATCGCCGCAGAATATGTTCGGTGCGGTTCTAAAGTCATACTATGCGGAGAAGATGGGCATTGATCCTTCAAAGATATTTGTAGTATCAATAATGCCTTGTACCGCTAAGAAGTATGAAGCAGAAAGGCCTGAACTGGCTTCAACAGGATATCCTGATATCGATGAGGTTCTAACCACTCGTGAGATTGCCGAAATGATTATGGAAGCGGGTATAGATTTTAGAAGCCTTGATGACGAAGAGTTCGACGATCCTATGGGTGAAGCGACAGGCGCAGGTGTTATTTTCGGTGCTACAGGTGGGGTTATGGAAGCAGCTCTAAGAAGCGTACCATACCTGCTCACAGGCAAGGATGACGAGAATGTGGATATAAATGTTGTTCGTGGTGTTGAAGGTATTAAAGAGGCAGAAGTGGAAATAGCCGGCATTAAAATTAAGGCAGCTATTGCCCATGGTCTTGGAAATGCAAGAAAGCTAATAGATAAGGTCAGAGCCGGTGAAGCAGATTATCACTTTATTGAGATAATGGCATGTCCCGGTGGTTGTGTTTGCGGAGGCGGACAACCTATACAGCCTGCATCTGTTCGTAACGCAATTGATCTTAAAGCTGAGCGTGCAAAAGCACTTTACCAGGAGGATCAAAACCTTACATTAAGAAGATCTCATCAAAATCCCAGAGTTCTTAAGATGTATGAAGATTATTTTGGGAAGCCCGGTGGACACAAAGCTCATGAACTCCTACACACACATTATGTAGCCCGTGAGAATTATCCTGAGCATGAAGATGATTAATATATAATTCTCTAAAGAATAAGAAAATCATTAATAAACAATTAATAAACAATCAGCCACTTGGTAAACCGAGTGGCTTGTTTTTAAATATGGGATGATATAAACTGTATTGAGAATATTCGGTGATACAAGATTTGCCGCTTTTTTGGAGGAGACAACATGGAATCTAGCATTATATTTAATCAAGTGCTAATACTATTTATTATACTCGCAATAGGCTATGTTGCCGGTAAGTTCAAAATTTTAGATTCAAGCGGAACAAAAAAGCTTTCTGAGGTGCTTCTTTTTGTTGCAGCACCGATGATGGTTTTGGGCGCATTCTTTATTGAGTTTTCTAAGGAGCGACTTGTAAATATAATTTGGATTGTCGGGTTCGCTACTTTTATGTTTATAGTTTCTATTATGCTCTCTAAGCTAATCTACCGAAGATTTAATGAGAAGACAGCACCGGTACTTAGATTTGCTGCTGTGTTCTCAAATTGCGGATACATGGGATTACCTCTTATGAAAGCGATTTTTGGTGATGAAGGCGCTTTTTACGGTTCATTTTATATTGTAGTGTTCCATGTTTTCCTATGGAGCTACGGGTACGTGATCTTTGGATCAAAAGACAGACAGTCTGGGATACTAAAGAGAGTGTTACTGAACCCATCTATTATTGCTTTATACATTGGGACAATAATATTTATTTTCAGTATACCGGTTCCTTTACCTATCAAAGGGGCAGTAAAAGCTGTGGGTGATATGACATTACCTTTATCAATGCTGATAATTGGGGGGGTTATAAGTACATCAAGGATAGTGACTTTGTTCACCGACTGGAAAGTGTACCTTGCTTCCTTTGTAAGATTAATCTTGATGCCCTCTTTGGCATTTTTTATTGCATTGATAGTAGGAGTTCCGTCTTTACCGGCTGCAATTACTGTTACGGCCTTAGCCATGCCGGTGGCAGCTAATGCGACTATTTTTTCCGAGATGTTTGGCAAGGATGCCGTTTTTGGATCAAAATGTATTGCGGTCTCAAACTTATTATCAATATTAACAGCACCGTTGATAATAGGCTGGGTAGTCGCGTATATGTAGGAATACTTAAATATAATTATGTATTTTTATGGAATTTAGGAAAGAATGTATGTATTCGCAGTTGAATATGGAAGCAATATACATTACTATACCTGAGCTTATGATATAATAAATTACTATAAGGGAATTTAATATAATTTTATTACAGGAGATGATTTTTTGTGGAAAGAATCGAGATAAGAAAATTAAAGGATACCTATAAAGATTTATCCGGCAAGGAAGTTTTAGTTTGTGGCTGGATACGCACAATAAGAGATACAAAGACCTTTGGTTTTATTGAGATAAACGACGGTTCGTTTTTTAAAAACCTGCAGGTGGTTTTTGACGATAGTCTTGATAATTTTTCTGAGATTGCAAAGCTCAATATAGGAAGTGCTATAAGGGTAATCGGGCATGTTGTAGAGACACCTCAGGCAAAGCAGCCTTATGAAATCAAGGCTACAGCAGTGGAAATAGAGGGAGCCTCAAATCCTGGATATCCATTGCAGAAAAAACGCCATACCTTTGAATATCTAAGAACCATTGCGCATCTTCGCCCCAGAACCAATACTTTTTCAGCGGTGTTCAAGGTGCGGTCAGTTTTGGCCTATGCAATACATCGATTTTTCCAGGATAGGGGCTTTGTCTACGTTCATACCCCTATTATTACATCCAGTGATTGTGAGGGCGCAGGGGAAATGTTCCAGGTTACAACATTGGATTTAAACAATCCTCCCAGGAGCGATGATGGGCAAATAGATTACAGCCAGGATTTCTTTGGGAAGTATACAGCACTTACAGTAAGCGGACAGCTTGCGGTAGAACCCTACGCAATGGCATTTGGAAAAGTTTATACTTTTGGGCCTACATTCCGTGCTGAGAATAGTAATACTACCCGCCATGCTGCCGAGTTCTGGATGATTGAGCCGGAAATAGCCTTTGCAGATCTTAATGAAGATATGAAGCTTGCTGAGGATATGATTAAATATGTAATTAACTATGTAATGGAAAATGCCAAGGAAGAGATGGACTTCTTCAATGAATTCATTGATAAGACTCTCTACGAAAGGCTTAACAGCATTATAAATTCAGATTTCGGATGCATTACCTATACTGAAGCAATAGAGTTGATTTTAAAGAGCGGCCATGAGTTCCAATACCCGGTAAAATGGGGGTCAGATCTTCAGACAGAGCATGAACGCTATTTAACTGAACAGATTATGAAAAAGCCGATGTTTGTTATTAACTATCCAAAGGAAATCAAGGCTTTCTATATGAAGATAAATGATGATAATAAAACAGTTGCAGCGATGGATCTTTTGGTTCCCGGTGTAGGTGAAATAATAGGCGGAAGTCAAAGGGAAGAACGGATTGATGTATTAGAAAAGCGCATGGAAGAAATGAATCTGGATAAAGAAGAGTATGAGTGGTATTTAGATACCAGGCGCTTTGGCGGCACTAAACATGCCGGATTCGGACTTGGATTTGAACGCATTCTCATGTACATGACCGGCATGCAGAATATCAGAGATGTACTGTCATACCCGAGAACAGTTAATAATGCAGATTTCTAATACCACAGGAAGACTTTATGAAAAAAGATATTAGAATATTTTGGAAGCTATTTACATCTACTTTTTATTTAAGCGCATTTACCTTTGGCGGTGGTTATGTCATTGTCCCTTTAATGAAGAGAAGATTCGTTGATGATTTGCATTGGATTGAAGAAAAAGAAATGCTTGATCTAACGGCGATATCACAATCATCACCAGGTGCTATAGCCGTTAATGCTTCAATTCTTATCGGATATCGAGTTGCAGGCTATTTGGGATCTTTGGTTACTATATTAGGAACTGTATTGCCTCCGCTAATTGTTATATCAATTATATCTATTTTTTACACCCAATTTCGTGATAATGTTGTAGTTAGTGCGTTACTTAAAGGTATGCAGGCAGGTGTCGTTGCTGTAATTGCTGATGTAGTGATTAATCTTGGCAATACTGTTGTTAAAGAAAAGCAGGCCATATCAGTAATTATTATGATAGGTGCTTTTATTGCAACTTATTTTTTCAAGGTTAATGTTATTTATATTATTGTTTTATGTGGAGTCATAGGCGCAGTTTATGCTTATATAAGAGCCAAATCAGACAGGAGAAAAGAGAAGGCGTGATTCTTTTAAAATTATTCTGGAGTTTTTTTCAAGTAGGCTTATTTAGTATTGGCGGCGGATATGCTGCGATTCCGCTGATACAAAACCAAGTGGTAGAACAAAATGGATGGCTATCTCTGTCAGAATTTGTAGACTTAATTACTATTGCAGAGATGACGCCCGGACCTATTGCTATAAACTCTTCAACCTTTGTAGGTATTCGTATTGCAGGCCTTGGAGGAGCAATTATATGTACTTTTGGATGTATATTGCCCTCTCTGATTATTGTATTAACACTTGCCTATTTCTATTATAAGTATAATCAATTAACTATGGTTCAAGGTGTTTTAGCAGGGCTAAGACCGGCAGTTGTAGCCTTGATTGCCTCAGCAGGGTTGGGTATTGCGATTCTGGCTTTTTGGGGACAGGGCAAAGCTGACTCTAATATTTCAGACATAAACCCAATTGCGGCAGGTCTTTTTGCAATAAGTTTTATTGTTCTAAGAAAATTCAAAGTCAATCCAATCTATGTTATTGTCGGTTCTGGTATTGCAGGAATGCTGTTTTATCTTATATAATCTGTAAATCTCTTTATGAGTGATTCATGGGCGAGATTCTCTAATTCATCATCTAAGGGAGAAAGTCCTTCAAAATCCGGATATTTATTTAAAAGCGCCAGCATTATCAAATGATCAGCTAATGCAGGGTTCTTTGGCAAAAGACTTCCGTGGGAATAGGTGCAGAAGGTGTTCTTGTATACAGCTCCTTCAAAACCGTCTTCGCCGTTATTTCCCGAACCTTTAATGACTTTTCCCAAGGGCTTTACACCTTCACCTAAATAGGTCTTGCCGGCATGGTTTTCGAAGCCCACCACACAGTATTTTTCACCCTGATTTTTAAGAAAATCGACTTCAAATACAATATCTCCGATCAAGCGATTGTCTCCGGAATGAGTCCAGACATTTAATGCTCCCAAGCATTCAATTTCTTTTTTATTATTAGTTTTGTAGTATTTTCCGAGAAGCTGAAAACCGCCGCATATTCCTAAAAACACTTTACCGGCTTCAACAGCTGCAACTATTTCCTGACGCTTACCATTCATTAAATCGTCCTGAATGATGGTTTGCTCATAGTCCTGACCGCCGCCAATAAAGATAATATCGTAATTTTCATATTTAAAGCTATCACCTATTGAAATAGACTCGACAGTCACTTCAATATCGCGCCATTGGCAGCGTCGTGTTAAAGCGATGATATTTCCCCTGTCACCATATAAATTCAATAGGTCCGGATATAGATGGCATATTTTCAATTCATACATAAATTATTACTCCCAAAACTCTTTTAAATCGAAGCGCTTTTTTAAATTTTTCCTGATATCCAGCATGGCTGTATAAGTGGGAAGAAGATAGAGGGTTTCTTTCTCTTCTGACGCTCCGATCATTGAATCAATAAGCTCTGCGTCTCCATGCTGAATAAAAATACTATCAGAAGGAATTCCCGCATATTTTAACCTTACGGCCATATCCTCAGCCCTGATTCCTGAAACATAGAATCTTCGTATTTTACTTTGCATAAATGATAAAATTTCAAAATCTACATCCCATAACCAAGAGATATCGGTACCATCAGCCAGCTTATCATTTATAGCAAAACCAATCACGCAGTTATCTTTTTGAGTAAGCAGATATTTTAAAACCTGATTGAACCCGGTTGGATTCTTTACCAGTATCATCTTAAGATCCCGACCGTTAACCAGAAGGGATTCCATTCTTCCAAAGCCACATTCAAATCCTTCAAGAACATAGCTGAGATCTTTCTCCTTTAGTTCAAGTAAATGGCCTACAGCTGCTCCTGCGAGGGCGTTATAAATATTATAAAGACCCGGAAGTGCAAGCTTTACAGCGAATTTTTCATCAGGCATTTGAACCTCAATTGTAGAGCTTATGTTGTCATATTCAAGCACCTGAGTGCACTCAATTTGTGCCGTGGGTCTTTCATACCCGCAATTCGGGCACTTAAAATGTCCTAAATGACCGAAAGAACTTGACAAGTATTCATAACGGGACTTACAGTTTATACAGAAAGCTGCGTCTGCGTTAGCTATTAAGTACTCCTCAGGATAAACATTATCACCTAAACCGAAATAAATAACCGGATTTGAAGTGTTTTGCCCAAGGGAGGCGCAAAGAGAATCGTCGGCGTTAAGTATCAGCTTGGATTCGGGGGAACCCTGAATCCCTTCTCTTACACTGTTCAATGTAGTATACAGCTCACCAAAACGATCCAGTTGATCTCTGAAAAAATTCGTAACTATAACAATCTCAGGCTTTAGTTTTGGAGCTATAGTCCTGAAGGCCGCCTCGTCTGTTTCGAGAAGAGCGGTTCTGACAATGGGTTTCCCGGTAAGTGAGAGTGCGCTTATTAGGGTTGTGGCGACGCCACTTGCAAGATTAGCGCCTGATTTATTTGAAGTATACTGTAACCCCGCTTTTTCCAGCATTCCTGAAATTATTCGGGAAGTAGTTGTTTTACCGTTTGTTCCTGTTACCATAATAATTCTGAATTTATCTGACAACTTAATAAAAATATCCGGGCAAATTTTAAGGGCAATTTTCCCGGGCAGGCTTGTTCCGCCCCTTCCAACCAATCTCAGCCCAAATACGGTAAGCTTAGTTATTATAATAGCTAGACCTAATCGAAACTTTTTAAAGAATTCTTTCATATATAACTCCCAGAGGTAAAATACAATATTTATTATATCCCTTTATATATACTTGTAAATAAAAGTCGTGAAACGACTTTATACGGCGCAATTATTATTATACAATAAGAGAAGAATCATGTACAAGCTGAATCGGATCTTGGAGGAATAGTGAACAATGAGCAATAAATTATTGATAGTTGATGGAAACAGTATTTTGAACAGGGCATTTTATGCCATAAAGGGGCCAAGAATGCTTACAAAAGCGGATGGTACACCTACTAATGCGGTTTATGGCTTTATTAATATTTTGAATAAATATCTAGAAGAAGAGCATCCGGATCATTTGGCAGTAGCCTTTGATCTTAAGGGTAAAACTTTTCGTCACAATATGTATGAGGGATACAAGGCAAACCGAAAAGGGATGCCTGATGAGCTTGCCACCCAATTACCCATTATTAAGCAAGTTTTGGCAGCCATGAATATTGCTGTGAAAGAGTATGAGGGTTTGGAGGCTGACGACCTTATTGGAATATATTCGAAAACTGCGGAAGAAGAAGGGCTGGATGTATCAATACTAACCGGCGACAGAGATGCTCTTCAACTGGCAAGCGATAAAGTGACGGTTATAATCCCCAGCACTTCAAAGGGGCTGACCACTACTACCAGATACACCCCGACAGAAATAGCCGATAAATACGGTGTTACACCTATAGATTTAATTGAAGTAAAGGCTCTTATGGGAGACTCCTCGGACAATATTCCCGGCGTAAAGGGAGTGGGTGAAAAAACAGCTATTGAGCTTATTAAGGAGTTTGGCTCAATTGATAAGCTCTATGAAAATTTATCCTCAATAACAAAGGTGAAACTTAAGGAAAATTTAGAGCAGTGTAAGGATTTAGCCTATCTGAGCAGGGAGCTGGGCACAATCGTGAGAGAAAAAGAGGGAATATCGGATATTTCCGTGTTCGAACGAAAGGAAGTTAACAAAGAAGAGCTTCTTGCCGTATTTAAGGATTTGGAGTTTAACTCTTTTATAAAGAAAATGGGGCTTGAAGAAGGCAGTTCAGAGATAGAACCTATTTTGCTTGATACCTTCTGTTGTGAGACACTAAATGATCTTCAGTCTGTAGAGAAGGTTATTGCCCAATTATCCGGTGAACATATGCTGGCGCTACTGCCGATTTTCAAAAAGACAGAACAAATTGGAGGAATGCTGGAGTTTGTAGGCATTGGTACCCGGGACAAGTATTACTTTGCCTCAACAAAAATAATTGATGAAAGTAGCTTATTTAATGCACTTCGGGTCTTATTTGAAACTAAAGACATAACCTTGGTAAGCTACAATATCAAGGAGTTGTATACATGGTGTCTATGCCGTAATACAGAAGTACAATGTCAGTTTTTTGATTTGATGGTGGCTGAGTATCTTATAGATGCACTGGCCAGCAGTTACACAATCCCTAATTTAGCAAAGAAATATCTTGGTATTGAGCTGGAAATGCCGAATGAGAGAAAAGGAAAGCAAATTGAATTGGAACAGGATGAAGAAAATACTATTGAGCTATTAGGAAGAGCAATATCAACATTCAAAGTAATCTACGAAAAGCAAAAGAATACTATTAATAAAAGTAAACAAAACAATCTTTTTTATGATGTAGAGCTACCACTGTGCTTTGTTCTCGGTAGCATGGAGTATTATGGATTTAAAGTAGATAGACAATATCTTGAAGAATACGGGGAGCGGTTGGACTACCGTATTAAGTCATTGGAACAAACTATTCATATGCTGGCATGTGAAGAGTTTAATATAAATTCACCTAAACAGCTAGGGGTAATTCTATTTGAAAAGATGGGCTTAAGAGCTGTGAAAAAGACAAAAACAGGCTACTCTACAGATGCAGATTCCTTAAACGAGATTATTAACAGCCATGAAATAATACCCTATGTTTTAGAATATAGGCAATTGACGAAGCTAAAGTCCACTTATGCGGAAGGACTGGTTAAGGTAATTAATCCGGAAACAGGAAGGATACATTCAAGCTTTAATCAGACTGTTACTGCCACCGGAAGAATTTCGAGCACCGAACCTAATCTTCAGAACATCCCCATACGAACAGAGCTGGGAAGAGAGATAAGGCAGGCATTTATACCCAAGGAGGGATTTGTTTTTGTAGACGCTGACTATTCTCAGATAGAACTTAGAGTCTTAGCACATATAACGGGGGATGAAGTGCTTCAAAACGCTTTTAAGGATGGAATAGACATTCATACACTGACAGCTTCCCAGGTTTTTAATGTATCCTTAAATCAGGTCACCTCCGATATGAGGAGAAGTGCAAAGGCTGTGAATTTCGGTATTATATACGGCATTGGAGATTTTTCCCTTGCTAAGGATATAGGTGTTACCCGGAAAGAAGCCGGAAGGTATATTGAAAACTACCTTTCAACCTATCCGAGAATAAGGGATTACATGGAGGATACTGTGAATTTCGGTAAGGAAAAGGGGTACGTGGAAACCATGTTCCATAGGGTAAGGTACATCCCTGAGCTGAAATCCCCGAATTATCAGGTTAGAGAATTTGGAAAAAGAGTTGCCATGAATACTCCCATACAAGGTAGTGCAGCGGACATAATAAAAATTGCCATGGTAAAGGTATGGCGTGAATTAAAGAAGAATAATCTTAAATCCAGATTAATACTTCAGGTACATGATGAGCTTATTGTAGAAACTGCTAACGATGAGCTGGAACAGGTTAAAGAAATTGTTAGAACGAATATGGAGTCAGCAGCTATATTGGCAGCTCCCCTAGTGGCAGATGTATCTATAGGTTCTACCTGGTTTGAGGCAAAATAAAAATATGGAATTGGAGAAGTAAAATGCTGATAATTGGTGTTACAGGCGGAATAGGAGCGGGAAAATCTTCTGTTTCAGCTATTTTGGAAGAGCTTGGGGCTTTTATTATTGATGCAGATTTAATTTCTAAGCAGATTGTAGAGCCTGATAAGCCAGCTTGGGAAAAAATTATTGAGGTTTTCGGCGATAAAATCATTAAAAAAGATAAGACCATTGATAGGAAAAAGCTAGCCGATATTATTTTTAAATCCGAAGAAAAGAAGCTGCTTCTAGAAAGTATTATACACAGGGAAGTTATAGCTGTAATAAAACTGAAGCTCGGAACTATGAGGGAATATGGTTATAGCGGTACGGTTGTTCTGGATGTTCCTATACCTGTTAAGGAAGGATTTTTAGACACAGTTGACAGCGTATGGGTGGTTGTAAGTAATGACGATATCAGATTGAATCGTGTAACGGCAAGGGGAGGTATCTCTCGTGATGATGCCCAAAACCGTATAAAATCTCAGCTTACCCAAGAAGAGTATATTAAACTGGCCCATGAGGTAATTGAAAATAATGGTAGCATAGAAGAATTAAGAGAAAAAGTAAGGACCATATATGACAGGTTTTTAACTAACATTACAAATCAATGAGATGATATTTAAAGTCTAAAAATTGTTGTCACTTTGGTCCGATTATTGTAAACTATATAGGAAGGTGATGAAAAATTTACCTTTGGTAAGGGGATGTAATGATGAAAAAAGCAATGTTTGAAAGAGATATTTTGTATCCGACACAAAATCCATTGGTACCCGGAAGTGCACATGTGACTGTTTATTCACCGGAAAATACCGGTGGTCTTCCTATAGTAATTAAGGCTAAGACTAATCATAACCCTGTTGAATATGTGGTTGAGATTGTCAGCATACTGCAGACAGATATTTTTGACAGAATAAGAATCGATATTCGTTCAAAGGGTATTATTTATTTTGTACCATTCGATAAAAACATTTCATCAGTCAGAGTTAAATTTACCGAAAGGGACAATTATACTACTGAAGAAGTTTTGGATGTTGATATTCTGATATAGAAAGAAATAATACTTTTGAGCTTTTTCTTGCTTTATAGCTTGATTCTGTTACAATTATAATGGTTAGATGTGATTTTTTTCACAAAAACTTAAATACAAAAGGAGTTGATTTTTATGCCACTTGTAAATACTGTTGATATGTTCAAGAAGGCGTATGAAGGCGGATATGCAATCGGAGCCTTCAATGTAAACAACATGGAAATCGTTCAGGGAATTACTGAAGCAGCTAAGGAAGCTAATGCTCCTCTGATACTGCAAGTTTCTTCCGGAGCAAGAAAGTATGCTAATCATACTTATCTTATGAAATTAATTGAAGCTGCTATTATTGAAACAAATCTACCAATTGCAGTTCATCTGGACCATGGTGATACCTTTGAGCTTTGTAAGTCATGTATAGACGGCGGTTTTACCTCTGTTATGATTGATGGCTCGCACCATTCATTTGAGGAGAATATTGCTCTCACTAAAAAGGTAGTTGAATATGCTCATGCACATGGCGTAACAGTTGAAGGTGAGCTCGGACGTCTTGCAGGTGTTGAGGATGATGTTAAAGTTTCAGCTGAAGACTCTTCATACACCAGACCTGAAGAGGTTGAAGAATTTGTAACTCGTACCGGAGTTGATTCTCTTGCTATTGCCATCGGAACCAGCCACGGTGCATTTAAATTCGCAGGTGAAGCACACCTACGCTTCGATATTCTTGAAGAAGTAGGAAAAAGACTGCCAGGTTTCCCAATTGTTCTTCATGGCGCATCCTCGGTTATTCCGGAGTATGTTGATATGATAAATCAATTCGGTGGAAAAATGCCCGGAGCAAAAGGTGTTCCTGAAGAAATGTTAAGACAAGCTGCTTCTATGGCAGTTTGTAAGATCAACATAGACTCAGATCTTCGCTTGGCCATGACTGCTGCTGTCCGCAAGATATTTGTAGAAAACCCCGGCGAATTTGATCCCAGAAAGTATTTAGGCCCAGCTCGTTCAGAAATTAAGAAGCTTGTTACTAATAAGCTTATCAATGTTCTCGGATGTGCAGGTAAGGCATAATATACAATTACACCAAGATTTCAGGAGCTGTCCATGAACAGCTCCTTTTCTTGTGTAGCAAGCCATTATGAATTATTCAATAAATGAATGATTAAAATCCGGTATGTTTTTCACTAAGTGGATTAGGGTATCAATGCTGTTTAGATCCGAATTTTCATAGAGACAGAGCCGGATAGTGTCAAGCATATTTTTTATTTCTCTTCCATTAAACCCCATACTTTTGAGGTCACTACCGGATAATGCAGGAATAACAGGGATAATATCTCTGCTTATATTTGCAGGTAAAGCAGATTTATCTCCGTTTATGGATTGGATTAGATGTAATATCTTTAATATATTCAAAGTTACATCTGTGCCATATTCAAAGGTTGCCTTCCTTATATTTCTGGAGGTTAACGGGCCAATTCCGGTAATGCATTTAATATGATCTGTTACACTGCGTTGTGTTTTATTATCATATTTATTGACGATTAAATAATCTTTGGCACAAGAAATAGGGTCAGTTTTACATGAGAGATAAAACAATAAGGATAAGAGGATTACTTTTTGATATGCTGAGCCAATAAAAGGCTTTATTGTAATACACCAACTTTCTGGAAGACTTTCAATTCCGGAAAATACTACTTTGCTAAGTCCTGATTTCCATATCAAATATAACTTTTGAGGAGTTTTGGATTCAAAAATTTTATTTATTTCGGCCTGTATTCTTTCTTTGCTGACATGATTAAGATCTTCTGAGAGATTATTAATAGCAGCAAAGGTAATTTTCTCAATATCAAAATCCAATTGTGCTGAAAAGCGTATTGCCCGGAGCATTCTTAAAGCGTCCTCGGAAAATCGCTCAGATGGTTTTCCTACACAACGAATAATCCTATCAGTTATATCAGAAAGACCATAAAACGGGTCAAGAAGTCCTTCTTTTGGATGGTAAGCTATAGCGTTCATGGTAAAATCTCTGCGAGCAAGATCCTCAGACAAAGAATCTGCTAAGCAAATGTAGTCAGGACGCCGATGATCACTATAGCCGGTTTCTTTTCGCCAGGTTGTAACTTCGACGGGTATGCCATCCTGCAAAACTGTAACTGTACCATGCTTAATTCCTGTATCAAAGGTTTTTGAGAACAAGCTTTTTATAACCTGGGGGCTTGCGTTGGTGGTAATATCCCAATCAGTAGGAACCTTATTTATGATCATATCACGAACACAGCCACCTACTACATGAGCTTGGTAACCGCTATTATTAATTACTGTGATAATATTGCCTATATTTTTGGGCAGACTAAATTTCATAAATAATACTCCAAAAAGTGTACTGGTGAAACAATACAATATATGGTATAAATAAATAGGTATTATGAATATTATACTTGAATTTAAATAATTATAGTAGGTAAAATTGAATGTTTAAGAGTGGAGAGCTCTTTTAATTAGATTCTGTTTTTGGCTTAGATAAAGCTCCATAAAATATTAGTATTCTCTTTAGTTCTTTAGTGAGGCGATTTGGCGGGTTTCACTAAAGGATTTGATTCCAATGTTCAGTTGGATAAGAATAAGAGAAGCAAGATTTAGGAGCAATTTATTTGAGCGCAGATATAAAAATATAAAACAAAAGAATAAACTTCGGAGGTTTAATGTGGCAACAAAGAAAAAGAACAAACTAAAAGTTATACCATTAGGAGGTATGGAGGAAATAGGGAAGAACATGACAGTGTTCGAATACGGAGAAAATATCATCATCGTAGATTGTGGACTCGCATTTCCTGAAGATGAAATGCTTGGTATAGATCTTGTTATTCCAGATATTACTTATTTAGAAAAAAACATCGAAAAAGTTCATGCAATTCTGGTTACTCACGGGCATGAGGATCATATCGGAGCAATTCCATATGTATTAAAGAGATTGAATGTACCTGTTTACGGAACTGAGCTGACTATTGGGTTAATCGAAAACAAGCTTGCAGAGCATGAACTAAATGAATCTGCGGATCTTCGTAAGGTAAAGGCAGGTCAAACAATACAATTAGGTCCTTTTAAAATTGAGTTTGTCCATACAAACCACAGTATAGCAGACTCGGTGGCGATGGCTATTGATACTCCTGTGGGAAAGGTATTCCATACAGGGGACTTCAAAATTGACCAAACGCCGATAGAAGGAGACCCCATTGACTTAGCCCGAATTGCTGAAATAGGTAAAAAAGGAGTTCTTCTACTTATTTCAGACAGTACTAATGTGGAAAGACCGGGTTACACAATGTCTGAAAGAACGGTTGGAGATACCTTTGATAATATTTTCAGAGGCGCTAAAGGCAGGATTATAGTAGCAAGCTTTGCCTCAAACATACATCGTGTTCAGCAAATAATAAATTCGGCATTTAAGTATGGTAGAAAAGTTGCATTGGTCGGAAGAAGCATGCTAAATGTTGTAAATACAGCTACAAAACTCGGATATTTATCCATTCCGGCAGATACCATGATTGATATAGACAGGATTAAAAATCTCAACCCGGAGCAGGTTGTAATTATCACTACGGGAAGTCAGGGCGAGCCTATGTCTGCATTGGCGCGTATATCTG
>CAYUZC010000021.1:0-14883 GCA_964449525.1 uncultured Ruminiclostridium sp. | reverse complement strand
CAAGGTCTATTCCGCACTTCCTCTTTATCTGCGCAATATTAAGGCTAGAAACCTTAAGTCCAGTTTTCTGTAGCACATATCCTTTGATTTCCTCATAGGTAGCTTTGCTCTCTGCTGAAGTGATATCTAATTCATCCATATTAAGCTTTATATCTACATGATGTTTCGCTTCATGAAGTTTGGACAAAAGACATACACTCTCAACATGTTCCGTCCACGGGAACATGTCGACAGGCTGTACTTCTCTCAATTCATAGCCTGCATCTGTGCTGCACAGATATTTAAGATCTCTGGCTAGGGTTGAAGGGTTACACGAAACATAGACAATTCGGCTTGGGGCCATATCTGCCAAAGCCTTTAACAAAGCTTCGTCACATCCCTTCCTTGGTGGGTCAATAAACACTACATCAGCCTTTTTACCTTCAGCAAAAAGTTTTGGAAATATTTTTTCTGCTTCTCCGGCATAAAACTCAACGTTATTAATATTATTCTTAGCTGCATTTCTCTTCGCAGCTTCTACAGTTTCTGAAACAGACTCAATACCAATCACCATGTTGGCTTTTCTGGCGGCAAACAGCGTTATTGTGCCTATCCCACAGTAAAGGTCGTATACATTTTCATCTTCTGTGAGGTTTGCATACTCGATAGCCTTGTTGTATAAGACTTGGGTTTGGATAGAATTTACTTGATAAAAAGATAAAGGTGAAATTTCAAAGCTAAGGTCTTCTAGTTTATCTTCAATGGTATCCTTGCCAAATAGAACTATATTTTGCTCTCCTAATACTATATTTCCCGGTTTTGAATTAACGTTCAGAATGATGCTTGCAAGCCCGGGAATATCCCTTTTTAGTCTGTATATTAACTTATTTACTTTTGGAATCTCCGGTCGAGTGGCTACAATGATAACCATTATTTCACCGGTACCAAATGCTGTCTTGGTCACAACATGGCGTATCAGGCCCTTTTCGGTGCTTTCATCGTAAACCGGAATATTCAGAGCTTTAACAAAGCCAAGAACAATATCCTTTGCTTTATCGCTTAATGAATGCTGTATGCCACAGACAGGTGTGTCAATGATTTCATGGCTACGACGGGCGAAGAATCCAGCAATCGGACCGTTCTTGCCCATTCCAAGCGGGTATTGAGCTTTGTTTCGGTAATTATGGGGATTATCCATTCCCAGTGCTCCATTCACCTTTGTTTCGGAAAATCCTCCGATTCGAGTAAGGTTATCGATTACAACCTGACGTTTAAATTCAAGAGTTTTCTCATACGTCATATGCTGAAGGCTACAACCACCGCAACGTTTGTATACAGGACAAAACGGTTCAGTCCGTTGAGGGCTTTTTTCAATAAACTCTATTACACGAGCAACGGCATAGCTTTTTTGAACCTTTATTACCTTCGCGCGGACCCTTTCATCATCTATGGCTCCTTGTACGAATACTGCGAAGCCCTCAATTCTTCCTACGCCTATTCCTTCGTGTGTCATCCCTGTGATATCAATTTCGATTATACTATCCTTTTTAACCATTGTTCTCCTTCACTTAGCAAGTACATAATATTATATTAAGCACACTTTATTAGTCTATTATTAAAAACAGGAACGGTTAAGAACCGTTCCTTTAGATGTCCTCATTTATGTATTAAGATTTTCCTTTATACTTGCTCAATATTCCATCAAGCTTTGAATATGTTGTATTGAGCGTGGCTTCAATCTGATCCATATCAGAAATACTCTGTTTGGAATTCTCCAACTTGTTATCAATATTCTGACCTGTTTCATAAAGCTCGTTTGTATTTTTGTTAATACTCCCTATCGTATCCATCAGCTTTTGATTTGCTATAAGCTGTTTATTACTCTTATGAGCATAATCGTCCAAAGTCCCAACTACTTGTTTAACTCTGTCTGTTATGTCCTCGATTGACTGATGCACATCGGATATACTTTTAGCCCCCTGTTCAACGCCGCTCACACCTTCATCCATGTTCTGAACAGTACACTGAATACGTTCCTGTATATCGCTGAGCTGAGTTTTGATTGCTTTTGCAGCATTTCCGCTGGCATCGGCCAATTTCCTTATTTCATCAGCCAAAACCGCGAAGCCTCGTCCTTGCTCTCCCGCCTTGGCAGCTTCGATAGCGGCATTTAGCGCTAATAGGTTTGTTCTCTTAGCAATCTGGGTTATAGTGTTTGTGATTTCTTCTATTTTTTCTGATGAGCCTTCTAATTGTTCTATTTGTTGAGCAATATCTTTTACTGTCTCAGATGCTTTAATAATGGTCTCTTTAGCTTCCTGAGCAGCTATTTTACTTTTCTCTGTAAAATCTATAGCTTCCTGTGAAACAGCCGCATCCAGCTCGACAGCCTCAAATATATCGGTCTCATTTATATCTACAGGTTTAACTTTAAATTGTTGTAAAAGCTCCTGCATTCCTGTCGCCATATTTCTCAGCAACTCTTTATTATTCATAAAGCTACCAAACAACTCTTTGCGCAATTTATCGATATTTTCACTGACCGACATAGTTTCGTTAAGTATTTGTTCGCGGGTTTCCAGCACTGCATTAACGCTTTTTGCCATCTGGGAAAACTCCGGTGCCGAGGGCATCTTTATCCTTGATGTAAAATCGCCGTCCTCAGCTTTTTTCAGTTGTCCGGTCATCTGCTTGATTGGTTTTACAATTGATGTTCCAACAATAAAAGCAATAAGGATACCAAAGAAAATGGATGCTACTGACATAATAATAATTCCGGGAATAATATATCCTTCAATATTTCTTGATTCAACTATATTCTCATCAAAATTTGTTTGAAGCTTTTGATTAAGTGTTTCAAGAAGCGGAATCAACTCATCTCTCGTACTGCTTATATCCCTTATGCCATCAAATTTCTTATCAGCCATTACATTTTTTAAATCGGACATCACGGTATCCAGTGAGGAGGAAGCTACATTAAGCTTATTAATATCCAAATCGCCCTGATTGTTCATACTTTCTATTGTTTCCCTTATAGCGGGCACCTTTTCACTAATCAAGCTTTCAAGCAGGGATGGATCTCTCGAAGAACCACTTAGAACGGCAAGGGTCCTTATTTCCTGAGTCGCAATTCCAACTCCTGTTAATAGATCTCTCTGCTCCAAGACATCAGATATAGCTTCAGTGCCTAATTCACCAAGTTCGGAAGCAATAGAATCTATTTCAAGTGCTAAATTATTTCCCAGAATTATAAGGCTGTCTAACCCTGTTATAACAGCATTATTTTCATTCACAATAGTATTTTTTTGCGCAGTAAAATCATAAGTAGGAATATCATCAGCAATAATAGCAGGTAATTCTTCTGCTTCTGCCGCCTTATTTAAAAGGGAATTAAGAGCACCCATAGCATTTTGGCTCTCTGTGAAATATTTATCTGTGTCAGAGGAAAGAACAGATACCTCTGAGTTAATTTTTTGGATTCCGTTAATAACCCCTTCTAATAAGGGTTTAATACCGGATGCACTTTCGCTCTGAATATCAATACCACCCTCAAGGTTATTAAGTAAGGTATTAAGAGTTACAAGATTTTTATCACTTTGTACTGAGATATCATTGATTAAATCATCCCATAATGCCACAGTATCGGAAACAGATGCCAAAAGATTTTCCTCATTTGCATCTGTAATGGTAGGCTTAACTAAAGATTCATAGCTCTTTGTTATTTTACTTTCATTTTCTATGATTGAAGAAACAAGGTATTTAACCTCTTGCACCGCCATATTGGGTTCAAGCGCCTCGAAAGTTTCGATGTTGGTTAAAATACCGGTGCATACATTATTCATTTCATTGTCATTTTGCGTTAACTTATCGGAGACATCCTGCTTATTAAGTATTCCTTGGTACAATATAATAACTTTTCCGTCAGATAGTGTTCTTAGGCTTTCAATCTGTTGTGCTAATGAGGAATTATACTGAATTTTCTTGGCGCCCTCTAACACATAAGAACGGGCAAACCATGACAGAATTCCAAATAAAAAAACTGATAATATTATTAAAATTAAAAAACCAATATATATTTTACTTCTAATTGTAGTTTTCTTCATATAATATCCTCAAAACATTGTATTCTCTCTATTTACTTAATCATATACCAACTATGCCCTTTATTCAAAACAAAAATAAAATAATAGTTCTTCTCTTTTCAGAGATAATATAATATAATATGAATGTTTGCAGAATGCCGAAATTTGACTTATAATTTTAATATATTTGTAATAGTTATTGAACATAGGCTTATAATAGCCTCAAGAAATTTTTTATTTCTTTAGTATAAAGAGATGGTTAAGGAGTGTAGACATGAAGAAGATGACAGGGAAGGTTTCCACAAAAAGGAGAAATTATCTGTCTTTTATGTTTGTCCCGCACCGTAAGGGCGCAGTTCGGACCATAAGAATAAATAATTTTAGGACAACCCTTCTGTCTTTAACAGCTATGTTGTTAGTTGCGCTGTTAACACTTACCGGTTATACATTGTCTGTAGTAAAAGAAAACCAAACACTTAAGGCACAACATAATCAGGAATTAGAATTTATTTTAGCACAAAAATCCGAGCTGGAGAATTACATTGCAAATCAAACTAATGAGCTTATTGAAAATGCAGAGCTCATTTCTGCGGCTTCTACCACAAAAACAATTTCCGAAAATGCTGTTGAACAATACAAGTGCGAATATGAGGATATGGTAGTTGCTTATGTAGATAACAATATGAGCGCAATTAAGACAGTAAGCCGCGGCAGTTCTAAAGAAATAACTTTTAAAGAAAGTCTTACGGAATTGCGTTCTCTCATTGAACTTGTTGAAAGTGCTAAATTATCAGAAGACGATACGAACAATAAGATTAGCAAAAAGGAAAGCGAGCTTACTAATTTTCTTAACGCTCTTCCCACATATTGGCCCGTTGATAAAAGTACAACTATCCACTCTGATTTTGGCAGACGATTTCACCCGGTTTATAAATATTATCGTTCGCATGACGGTATTGATATTGGGATTAAATCATATCCTACGATATATGCTGCCGGCGATGGTAAGGTTGTTGAAGCCGGAAGATCTGGCGGATACGGGAATTATGTTGCTATCAGCCATGGCAATGGATTCAAGACGTTATATGCTCATTTAAGCTCGTACAGTGTTAAAGCTGGCGACTGGGTAAAAAAAGGCCAAAAGATTGCTAAAATGGGTAATACGGGTACAACTACAGGCACACACCTGCATTTTGAAATACAGGTAAATGGTGTTCCAACAGACCCAAAGAAATACTTGGAGAAAAGATAGAAAAACCTTATGAAAGGCAGGTAAACAAATGTTTAAGCAAAAAAACACACCTCTGGCTATGGATACGGTATTAGGCGAATTTACATCATTTACAGGTAATATTGATTCTGAGGGATCTGTTAAGGTTCTCGGCAAAGTGGAAGGCGATGTTAAAGCAAGTGGAGATGTGTATATTGAACCCACCTCTTCTGTAAAAGGTAACATTTATGGTAGCAATGTTTACATAAGCGGATATATAAAAGGTAATGTCCTTGCAAAAGGTATTTTGCACCTTATGACTCAGGCCAAGCTCTACGGTGATATTGAAGTTAACAGTATTGTTACTGACGAAGGAGCAATTTTTCAGGGTAATTGCAGAATGATTGAGGTTAGCAAGGAAGAAGCTACTGAACCCACCCCAAAAAAGAGCAGAATTAAATCTAAGCGTAACACTTTAGTTGAGGATTAAATACAGCATTAAATTATCTACTATAAAAAAGCAGGGAATCTTAATGAAATCCCTGCTTTTGTTAATATTACTTCAATTTTATATAGTAATAATTGCTTCAACAATTACTCTAATAACATAATACTGATCAGAAAATCTATCAAATAATCCGATATTAATCCCTGGAAACAAATACTAACAGAAGTCCTTCCTTAACTGATATTGTTGCCGTTTGATCACAGAATTCATTACTGATACCTTGCCCGGTACCGAAGGCTAATTTCGCATCAGAAAGCTTATATGATAGCCCTTTGGTGGATACTCCATCGGCAAAAGGGGGTAATGGCAAAATCGAGATTTTATAATCTTCTTGCCTTTTAATTGTTATTGATTCTCTTACTAAATATATTCTATTATGTTCATCTTCAATGTAGCCCTTTATATTATTTTCAGACAGCTTATAAAGAAGATGAATATTGGCTGTTGTATGATCAAGGCGGGTACCGCTGGCGCCGAGAATAACTATCTCAGATGCACCCCGTTCTATAGCAAGATTAACAGCAAGTTCAAGATCGGTATAATCCTTTTCCTTTGGAAAAGTAATCAATTCTGAATTATTATTATCTTTAATTTCTGTTAGCTCAGCTTTGCCTATAGAATCAAAATCACCTAACAAGACATCAGAGCAAAGACCGGCTTTTTTAAGATGCATTTGCCCACCGTCGGCTGCAATAACTACATCTGCCCATTGATGATATCTTATTAAAAGACTTTCATCAAAAAGACTTCCGCTTCCAACAATAAGGGTTTTCATTTCATAGATCCTCTTTCCTTAAGCATTCTTACGAAAGCTAGTGGATCCTCACTGCTAAAAAACGCAGATCCGGCCACGAGAACATTTGCCCCGGCATTTGTAACCTTGGAAACTGTATCCTCATTTATGCCGCCATCAACTTCGATATCGATATTAAGATTTCTTTCAGAAATAGTTTTTCTAAGCCTGGAAATCTTTTTGAGCATGTCCCCAATAAAGCTTTGCCCACCAAAGCCCGGATTAACTGTCATCACAAGAATCATATCTATTTTATCCAATACATATTCAATTGCAGTCTCCGGAGTGGACGGATTTAAAGATACTCCCGCCTTGAGGCCCATTTCACTGATTTGGCTTACCACCCTATCTAAATGGTGGACCGCTTCGGAGTGGACTGTAATTATATCGGCCCCCGCATCTTTAAATGCTTCCAAATATCGGTCTGGGTTATTTATCATCAAATGTACATCCAAAGGAAGCTTTGTAAGAGGACGAATTGATGACACAACTAGAGGACCGATGGTTATATTGGGTACAAAATGTCCGTCCATAACGTCAATATGAACCATATCAGCCTTGGAGCTTTCTATTTTTTTAATTTCTTCACCCAGAACTGAAAAATCTGCTGAAAGTATTGATGGTGCAACTTTAATCATAATTCATCTCCTAAACCTGTTGTCGTATAGTTCCTTAAGTTCTTTATAAAGCTCTATATATCTATTATATCGGCCTTCACTAATTTTTCCTTCATTATATAGCTCCCTGACCGCACAGTCAGGCTCTCCGGTATGGCTACATCCTTTAAACCTGCATGAATCAGTTGTTTGATTGAATTCAGGGTATAAGTTTTGAAGGTATTCGTGTCCTACTTTTTCAACAGAAAAAGAGCTAAAGCCCGGTGTGTCAAGAATATATCCGCCCTTACTCAGCCTGAAAAGCTGAACATGTCGCGTAGTATGCTTTCCTCTCTGAATCCGATCACTTACCTCTCCTGTCTCCATAACCCAATTGTCCATAATAGCGTTAAGTATAGTAGACTTACCTACCCCGGACTGACCCGCGAAGGCTGTAATATATCCTGTCAGATGCTTTTGAAGCTCATCATACCAATCATTAAAAAATTTACTTAAAACCAGTATAGGAAAGCCTGTATTTAAATACACCTCTTTAAGGGCATTTATTTGATTATCATTATCCAAATCAGCTTTATTTATAATAATTAAAGGCCTGATATCCTTAGAAATACAAGCTATAAGTAGCTTATCCACAAGCATTAGATCCGGACACGGACTTGCCACTGAAAGAACAATAGCCATTTGATCAATATTAGCCACAGGTGGCCTTATAAAGGCATTACGCCTGTCTAGAATTTGGTCAATATGGCCTTCTTTCTTTTTCTCGTCAAGTATATTAAAAGTAACCCGGTCTCCGGCCAGAGGTGTAATTCCACCCTGTTTGCGATGAATTCCTCTTACCTTACAAGTATAAAACGAATTCTTTTCACCGCTTTCAAAAACTTCGTAGAACCCGCCGACTCCCTTAAGAATAATCCCTTCGGACAAGCTAATTACCACACTCCTAAAATTGAAAAATGTTAAAATGTTTTATCGTATACAAGTATATCGTTAATATATGACCTGACATTTACTTCACTGCCTGCGGCAACAGGTATTATTAACGAATATGGAAATTCGCTTACTGGCACACTAGCTATATCTTTATGCAAGCTTTCATCACCGGTTCTGATATTAGTAATAAATACTCTAAGTCTTACAGATTCACCGAAACTATAGCCTTGTGGAAGCCCAATTGTTATAGTTTTAGCATTCCCTCCCGGTATTGGAGTATTGGTTCCCGGCTCCTCCACATCTTTTGAAAAGAAAATCGCTACAGGTGTATCTTCAACAACAGTCTCTCCCGCTTTGGGCTGCTGTTCCTCGATTACTCCGCGATGTCCCTCACTGCCCTCGGGGAATGTTTCACCGAGCTTAAGCTTAGCATTATTAAGCTTTTTCAGCGCCTCCTCGTAAGTATCTCCTATTAATTTGGGTACTACCACCATTTTTTTCTCAGGGCCCTTGCTCCAGTATAATGTAATCTTATTGCCCTTTTTAATTTGTGTTCCGTCCGGAGGTTCAGTTTTTATACTCATACCACTGGCAATCTCTTCATTGAATTCAGGTATTTCATCAACTATAAGGCCATATTCATCCTCTAGCTTTATCTTCATGACACTATGATCCTGCCATTCTACTTTGGGTATCTCCACCATATCCATTCCAGAACTCACTACCAGCTTCAAAGTTGTATAGCCACCTAGTTTCATGGTAGAATCAGCAGTTGGAAATTGATCTATAACCATATTTTCGGCTACAGTGTCGCTTGGTTCATAAGTTATGCTTACCGGTTCTATCCCATTCGCATCCAATTCTTGCTTAACTTCGTCTATATGGCGGTTTACATAGTTGCCAAGGACAATCTCTTCTGGATTATTTGAATCTTGAACGAATTCATTTATTATCATTTTAACGAAATATCCTATGCTACCCAGAATAGTTGCAATTAACAGGATATAGATTATAGGCATAAGAAATTTATTCTCTTTTTTACTTTCTGCATATGTCTTTCTGTGATTCTTTTCCATAATTAAATCTTCTTCCGGCGGTTTTTCTAATTTTCTGGTGTCATATTTACTTTCACGTTTAATATTAGGCAACAGAATATCGGTGTTAGAACCGGGCTTGGAACGCACATTTTCCAAGTCGCTCATTAACTCTGAAACTGTGCTGTAACGATCCTGCCTGCTTTTTTCCATAGCCGTAAGTATTATATCATCCAAAGCGTGCGGAATGCCGTGCTTAATGGAAGAAGGTACCGGGGGTATGTCCTGAATATGTTTTAAAGCAACGGCTACCGGTGTTTCTCCTTCAAAAGGCAAGGTTCCGGTAACCATTTCAAACATTGTTACTCCTATTGAGTATATATCAGATTGCTCGTCTGTATACCCACCCCGGGCTTGTTCCGGGGAAGAATAGTGAACCGAGCCTATAGTATCTATTATCATGGTATCAGTTTGGCTGGACACTGAACGGGCTATACCAAAGTCAGCCACCTTCGGCACACCTTCAGAGGTCATAATTATATTGGTTGGCTTTATGTCCCTATGAATAATGTTCCGGCTGTGGGCTTTAGAAAGACCGCTTGCTATCTGAATTGATATATCAATTGTTTCCTTCCAGTCCAGTGAGCCCTTGCTTTCAATATATTCTTTAAGCGTAATACCGTCTACAAACTCCATTACTATATAGTAACGATTGTTATCTACACCTACATCATATATCTGAACAATATTGGGATGGGTTAAGCTTGCCGCTGCCTGGGCCTCTGTATCAAATCTCTTTAAAAAGTCGCTGTCCTCACGTAACTCTTCCTTTAATAGCTTTATGGCAACTACTCTCTGAAGGTAGCGGTCCTTGGCCCTGTAAACCTTGGCCATTCCACCCGATCCTACCTCCGACAGTATTTCGTATCTATTTCCTAAAACAGTTCCAATCATTATTACACCCCTTTGACTACATCCAAGCTACAATTACAGTGATGTTATCTGTTCCGCCATATTCCTTTGCCTTCTCAATAAGATGCTTGGCAATAGTTTCTCGTGGCTCATTAATAACAGTTTGCAATATTTCTTCATCGCTCATATCTTCATAAAGCCCATCGGTGCAGAAAATATAAGTATCTCCGGTGGATATGAGCTCTTTATTTATATCGGGAAAGAAATCTTCTTGAAATCCAAGTGCGCGCGTTATGCGGTTTCTGTCAGGATGATGATTTGCTTCATCTGGACTTATAAGGCCTTCTTTAATGAGTTTCGCCACTAGTGAATGGTCTTCTGTCAAACGGCTAATGATACCTTCTCTGATTCTATAAACACGGCAATCTCCGACATGGATTATATGTAGATTGTCTCCAATAACCATTCCTACCGAAAGTGTCGTTCCGCTTTTTAATCCACCCAGATTTTGAAGTGAATAACTCATAATTCTGTCATTTATATTATTTATTTCTCTTGTTATAATATCTCTAATAGAATCATCCGAAAGTTCCTTTGAGGTACACTCCAAAACCATTAAAGACATATTCTCCACGGCAATTCTACTAGCTTGCTCGCCGGCCAGATAACCACCCATTCCATCGGCTATAATAAAGCCAACGGGGTTACCTTCTCGATTCAAAACTATATTCCAGCTATCCTCATTTTTTTCCCTTTTCAGGCCAATATCACTTAGTGCTGAATACTTCAAACTTACACCTTCCCGGATTTAAGTAATGTTGTTTCTTCTAAGCTGCCCACACGCTGCCATTATGTCTGATCCTAATTCTCTTCTTACAGTAACAGCTATACCATATCTTTCCAGGACACTCTTAAAAGCTTCAACTCTTTCTTTTGAGCTTTTGCTAAAGCCTATCCCTTCCACCGTATTAATCGGAATAAGATTTACATGGCAAAGCGTTCCCTTTATATTCTTTGCTAAAATCTCCGCAAACTCCACATGGTCATTTACATTCTCAATCATAGAGTATTCATAAGTAATTCGACGCGAAGTAATCTCGGTATATTCCTTACAAGCCGCCAACAGCTCATTAAATGGCCATTTTTTTGCAACCGGCATTGTCCTCTGCCTTATCTCATCATTCGGTGCATGCAAGGATACCGACAAATTTACAGGTATGCCCTCCCGAGCAAACTCCAGTATGCGTGGAACTATTCCGCAAGTCGAAACCGTCATTTTTCTGAAGCTGATATTCAAAGTATCCTCGCGGTTTATTCTTCGCATAAACTCTATCACTGTATTATAGTTATCAAAGGGCTCTCCTATTCCCATAAGTACTACATGACTGATTCTTTCTCCTATATCATGTCCTATGGTTAGAATCTGCGCTAATAGCTCACCGACTGTTAGATTCCTAATCATACCAAGAGTGGCGGAGGCACAAAAAGCGCACCCCATACGGCAACCCACCTGAGTTGATAGGCATACCGAATAACCATAATGATATTTCATAAGAACACTTTCAATAATGTTTCCATCTTTTAGTTCAAATAAGTATTTTCTTGTGCCGTCAATCTTAGAAATCAGTTTCTCTGTTATTTTTAAACCACCAGCTATAAACTCATCAGCAAGCCTTGTCCGCATGTCTTGAGAAAGATTGCTCATACTGTTGATATCAAGTTGCCCCGAATATAGCCATTGATAAATTTGTTTTGCCCTATACGCCGGAAATCCCAGTGTGGTAATAGCTTCTGACAGCTCCTCAAAGTTCAAATCCAGCAAATCCTGCTTATTATTCATTACCTCTCCAAAACTTACATCATATTTCCTTTCAAAGGTCAATGATGCTCTAAGGTATTATACATTATTTTTCAATCTACCTCAAGCGGTGAGTATATGATAAATTAAAGTACATGGCGTAATAATCTTGTAAAATTAAGCCCGGCTATTCCCTTTACGTCCTCTTCTTTGTAATTGGTTTTTAAAAGTATTTCTATTATTTTGTTCATATCCTGCACCCCAGAAATTCCATCAGGGAGAGAATCTATTCCGTCTAAATCACATCCAAATCCGAGAACCTTAGTCCCCACCAAGGCGGAAATATGCTCTATATGCCTTATTATATCCATAATGTCGGCATTTCCCGAATCGTTAAGAAAATCGGGACAAAGGTTTATCCCTATAACACCGCCACTCTCTGCAATACCTTTTATTTGCTCATCCGTAAGGTTTCGTCTGTGTGAGCAGACAGACCTGCTGTTACTGTGGGATGCTATAACAGGCTTCCTCGAAATATCTTTTACGTCGGAAAAAGTCTTATCGGAAGCATGTGACAAATCGATTAATATGCCTAAGCATTCGGCTTTTTCCACAACCTGCTTTCCAAAAGCTGATAGACCGTTATGCCTGTTATTCCCGGCTATACTGTCACATACATCATTGTCATAATTCCAGGAAAGGGTCAGAATTCTAAGACCTTCCTCGTATAATCTGTCCATTTCCGATAAGGAACCTCCGAGAATTTCTGCGCCTTCGGCCTCAATAACACAACCGATTTTTTGTGTTTCGGTCGAAGTATCCCAACGTGATAAATCTTCGTTTTTCCTTAGGATCTTTATTTTATCAGAATAATTTTTTTCAGCAGAAAGTGCTGTAGCAAGCTGAGTCTCCATTTTACTCTTTATTTCAGCCGAGTTCTTCCCTTCTGCAAAAAGTGAAAGAACCTGAATAAACGAGCCATTAGAAAGGGCTCGTTCCACATCCCAATGATGCTGATTGGAAATAAGCTCCTCAGGTGTGGCAATGGCTGAAAGTATATCGCAATGGGCATCAAATAAAAACATTTTTGCCTCCTATTATATTGTTAATTCAATTTAAAATGCATTTTGAATAAGTGTAATATCTTTAATACTACCGGTTCTGTCCATAATAAGCTCCACAATGTCAAACCTAACAGGCACATCGGAGTATCGGTTATTCTGCATATATATATGAGCAATTCTTGTTATTGTAGCCTGCTTTTTACCTGAAACAGCTTGGGCAGGAGTTCCAAAACCAAAACCGCTTCTGGTTTTAACCTCTATAAAACATAACGTATCACCGTCTTGGCCTATTATATCAATTTCTCCCATCCTGCCGACACGGAAATTACGTGCCAATATTCTATAACCTTGCTTATCAAGATATGCTGCCGCCGCCTCTTCCCCTAAGGTACCATAGGTGCGGTTATTCATACTCATCATTCCTTTCAACAGTATGCCATGTTAGAACTTGATAAGGTATAATTTAAATCGTTATTTATTGTGATTTAGTAGTTTTTTCCCCATACCATATGACTCATCTAATCTGCTGATAAAAGAAAGCACCTCAGCCACGACCTCATATAGCTCAGTAGGAATTTCTTCGCCTATAGAGATATGAGACAGCGCCTCTGCCAGATGCTTATCTTCATAAACGGGAATCTTAGCCTCCTTTGCCTTTTCAATTATCTTTTTGGCAATTTCACCTTTTCCCGATGCGATAACCTTAGGCGCACTGTCTTCGCCAAGAGCATAGCTTAATGCAGAAGCCTTTTTTATTATGCGTTCCTCTATTTTTTCAGATGCCACTAAAACACCTCTTTCAATAAAAAGCTATTATTTATATCTTTAAATCCACTCTATTTTGAGTTCCAAGCAATTCCTGCGCTTTCTCAACGGCATTTACCGGATTTACTCTGTCCTTTTCCAAAATCCTGCATTTCATTTCAACAAGCTTAAAACCTTTCTCTAAGAGACCATCGTATAAAACTCTATAATTTTCCTTAATGAGCTTCACCAAGTTTTCGTCTTCGACTCTGAAACTAATAGTAATACACTTACGGCTTGCATTTAAAAAAGATTCAACTATGCCCAGGCTATTGGTGGTTAGTGATAAAAACAGTGTAAAATTCTCAGTATCAATCTTCTTCCGGCCTTTTTTGCGCTTCATAATATAAAGCTCACCCGTAGTATTTTCTCGGTTAATCATAATGGGAAGCTGTAGTATAGAATCATAGGTATTAACCTGACTGAAGAACTTAAATGCATTGTCAATTTCTTTGAATGCCGGCAGATTTGATGCCTTTGCACTATCATCCAAACTATTTAAGACCTTTTGTGAAAAGTCCATTATCTCCTTTAAGGACTCGTTTTTTTCCTTGATGTCGAATTTCTCGGTTATACTGTCTTCAACCTTTATTGATGCTTTATCAAATAATTTTTCTAAAACAGCCTTGATCTGTTTTTGAAAGTCCGGTTTTTTATCCCCCGCAATCAGAGCATCAGTCTTTGTATGAATGTTTTCCAACGCTTTATTTATTGATTTTAATAAACTCTCTATATTTTTGGGTGTTAATATCGACCCGCTTTTTACTGATTCCCCTTTTGAGTTTTCATTTTCAACACTCAAAAGAGCATTTTTTATTAGAGATTCCACCTTTTCTTTGTTAATGGTATCCGATTTTTGTGAATCTCCTTTATCGCCAAACTCATTTATCAAGACCTTTGTAAGCAACTCCCGAATATTCTGACTAATAGTCTGCATAAGCTTTGGTGATGCTTCCGGGAGCATTTCCTTAAATACACCGGATAATTCATCAGCTTCCTGTGAAATCAATAATGGTTTTAAAAGTTTAAAGGAGGTGTCAGCATCGGTCTTAAATAGTGACTCTGAGAGGCCTTCTTTAAGGCTCTCAAGGTTTTTGTGGAGACTAAATTCGTGCTCTGAAATCTTTTGAAATATTTCTACCATCTCCG
>CAYUZC010000020.1:0-15070 GCA_964449525.1 uncultured Ruminiclostridium sp. | reverse complement strand
AAAAGATTGGAGTGGTTTTAAGTGTTTAGAACAAAATTACGCAAATATCAATTAATTATTACAGCCGTCATAATTTTGATGGCCACATTGTTTGCATCATGTTCAATGGAGAAAGAGGATGAAACACCACCTACGGCACCTCTGCTTACTATATCAAAGATAAATACTGATTCGGTTGAGCTTGTATGGAGTGAAAGCTATGATGATACAGGTATTGATGAGTATAGGCTTTATAAAAACAGCGATGTTTTAGCGAAAGTTAGTGATACTGAGTACGAGGATGATGAGGTCGAAGTCGGAGAGGAATACGAGTACTATGTGGTTGCATATGACGAAGCCGGTAATCGCTCATCAAAAAGCATTAAACAAAATGTTAAGATAGCAGATGAAAATCCACTGGATCCATCACAAGATCCACCTACTCTCGAGAAACCACAGCAGGGAAAGAGTGAATTTAATCTGCAGAAAATTTCAAAATCAACGATTAAGCTATATACATTGGATGATGATTTCAATGTGATAGCTATGGGATCCGGAACAATTGTAAATAATGAGGGGTATATCCTGACAAACTTCCATTGTGTGGGAGAAAACGGGATTCTTTATAATTCGGAAGGATATGTTGCTATTGCAATCACAGATGACGTAAAGAAAAATATCCAACCTCAGTATCTTGCTCAATATAGAAGTGGAGTGGATACTCTGGATCTTGCGGTAGTTAAAATTGTCTCTGATCTTAACTGGAATTTAGTTTCGGCCGGGGATTTGAATCTTTCGCCGGCAATAATATCTGATTCAGATAAAGTTGAACTGGGGGATACTATAAATATACTTGGATATCCCGGCGTTGGTGGTGAGACCATTACATTCACTGCAGGGCATGTATCAGGATTTGTAGATGATGATGGAGATTCTGATATTGATTGGATAAAAACAGATGCAGTAGTAAACCACGGAAACAGTGGTGGTACTGCAATTAATAACAGTGGTGAAATGATTGGGGTCCCTACCGCAAAGATAGTGGGCGAGGACAATGATATTATGTTTTTTCTGAAACCTATAAATCAGGCCATACAGGTTTTAGAGGATGCCACAGCCCAAGGTGATACGCCAAATCTTCCGGATCCTGGTATACCGGGGCCAAGTGTCGAACCCCCTGCTAGTGAAGAAGTAATAGCTATTTCTGGAAGAATAGTTGATTCTTACACACTAGAACCTATTCAGGGAGCAGCATTCGTTTTATTGCAGGAAGGGGTTACTATTGACGATTTTATAAATGATCCTCAAGACTATATGCTTCTTTCTTATGGTGAGACCGACCGCAATGGTTTCTTTGTATGCGAATATGTGCCCATTGGTTCTATATACTCGGTTCTTGTATTGGCTGACGGATACTTACCGATTGCTGAAGATAATGGCATTGAGATTCCTGCAGATTGGTATGATGATGTGGATTTAGGGGATATATTCTTGGAACCAGAATATTAGAGAATGGCATATTTACAAAATAAAAATACGATGCTATAATAGGTTCACATCAAAAAGCTATTGTAACGGCCTCACCCATTGTCGAAATCAAAGATTTCGAACGGGTCCCGAGTCGTTGAAACACGAGGATGGCATAGTAATTTTTGCTTGCAACCTAAGAGGTGGGAGAATCTTTATTCTCGTTATAGCATTGTTCATGGGCGATTAACTCAGTTGGTAGAGTGTCACTTTGACGTAGTGAAAGTCAGGGATTCGAGTTCCTTATCGCCCACCAAAGAAGCCGGTTTCAGTTTTTTCTGATTCCGGCTTTTCAATTTTATTTTATTACATTATAATTAAAATGCTTAATAAAAAGGTAAAGATATTAAACATATAAAAACGTACTGAAAGGTGGAGTAGAATTTGAAACATGATTTAATTCTGATTTTAGACTTTGGAGGCCAGTATAACCGTTTGATAGCCAGAAGAGTAAGAGAAGCCAATGTATATTGCGAGGTATTACCTTATAGCGTATCTATAGAAAGAATAAAGGAAAAATCACCGAAGGGTATTATTTTTACGGGAGGTCCAGCATCAGTTCTTGATGAAAACGCTCCTAAGTGCGCGAAAGAGGTATTCGATTTAGGTATTCCCGTATTGGGAATTTGCTACGGAATGCAGCTTATGAGCGTAATGCTGGGTGGCAATGTATCAAAGGCAAGTCAAAGAGAATATGGTAATGTTGAAATTAATGTTGATAACAATAATACTCTATTTTCAGGCATAGAAAATAAAACTAGCTGCTGGATGAGTCATACTTTCCAAGTAACCAATCTTCCAGCTGGCTTTACGAGCATTTCAAGTTCGCAGAATTGTCCAATTGCGGCAATGGCAGACGATAAAAGAAAATTTTATGCTGTACAATTCCACCCGGAAGTTATGCATACTCCAAAAGGTAATGAAATGCTTAAAAACTTTTTATATAAAATATGCGGGCTTAAGGGCGACTGGAAAATGAGCTCCTTTGTGGAAGAGTACATTAATGAGATAAGAAGAAAAGTAGGGGATAAAAAGGTTCTGTGCGCATTGTCAGGCGGGGTGGATTCTTCAGTCGCTGCAACCCTATTACACAGGGCCGTAGGAGATCAGTTAATATGTATTTTTGTAGATCATGGTCTTTTGAGGAAGGGAGAGCCTGACCAGGTTGAAGAAGTGTTCAATAAGCAATTCAAGGTAAATCTAATAAGAGTAAATGCTCAGGATAGATTCTTAGACCGCCTTAAAGGTGTTACAGATCCTGAAACCAAACGTAAAATAATTGGTGAGGAATTTATCAGAGTATTCGAGGATGAGGCAAAAAAGATAGGACGTGTGGATTTTCTTGTCCAAGGAACGATATACCCCGATGTTATAGAAAGCGGAACAGGTGATGCTGCTGTTATAAAGAGCCATCACAATGTAGGCGGCCTACCTGATCATGTTGATTTTGAGGAGATAATTGAGCCTTTAAGAGACCTTTTTAAAGATGAGGTAAGGCAAGCGGGAATCGAATTAGGCTTGCCAGAAAGCATGGTATGGCGCCAACCTTTCCCGGGTCCCGGTTTAGGTATAAGAGTAATCGGTGAAATTACAAGGGAACGCTTGGATATTCTGAGAGAGACAGATTTTATATTCAGGGATGAAATTGCCAAAGCAGGTTTAGTTAGAGATATTAATCAATATTTTACCGTTCTGACCGATATGAGGAGTGTAGGAGTTATGGGTGATGAAAGAACTTATGACTACACTCTTGCGCTTCGTGCGGTTACAACTACTGACTTTATGACTGCTGACTGGGCAAGGCTTCCTTATGATTTATTGGAGAGGGTTTCCAACAGAATTATAAATGAAGTCGGACATATAAATCGTATAGTTTATGATATTACCAGTAAGCCACCGGCCACAATTGAGTGGGAATAGGCAAATAAAATTCGGAAGTCCAAAAATGCAGCTTTCGCCACAAGGCTGGCGAGGATATATTGAGATGTTGCCTATAAAAAGTATGAGGTAGATTTGTAAAAGTGATAAAAAGAAAACCCCGTGGGATCAAATCTGCGGGGTTTTTTAGTTGTTTTCTAAAAATACCTATTGCTAACGTCAGACTATCATGATAGTATAGACTATGAAAATAGTCTGGAAAAGGTGTGGAGTAAATGCAAAAATTATTTGACAGTGAAATTAAAGTCATGGAAATCATATGGGAAAATGAACCGATTAGTGCCAAGCAGGTCAGTCTTATTGCTGCGGAACAAATCGGTTGGAACAAAAATACCACATACACTGTTATTAAAAAGCTTGAAGGCAAGGGATACATTAAAAGAGAAGACCCGGGGTTTATTTGTTCCTCAGTAATTTCCCGTGAGGATGTCTGCAAGACCGAAACCCAAAGTCTTGTGGATAAGCTTTTCGGTGGTTCAAAAAAGGCACTTTTCTCTGCTTTGCTCGAGGATGAAAAACTCTCTTCCGATGAGTTGGATGAATTGCGTAAAATGATTGAAGAGAGGTGAAGGTATTGCTATCTGAAGTATTCTATTGGCTTTTCAATATGAGCATATCGGCATCCGTTATCGGTATCATCATTTTACTATTAGGGAAAATAAAAAAGCTTCCGCGACGCCTGATTCATGTACTATGGGCAATACCTTTTCTTAGAATGTGGATTCCAGTCGGAATGACAAGTAAATACAGTCTGATGACGTTGATTTCAAAATTCACTACAAAGACTGTGGTTATATACGATGGCGCATTGGATTTTGCCTTTACAAACCATGTTATGGCGGCTGACAATTATTCTCCGATTACCTATAAGGTGAATTTGCTTGATAATTTATTCCACACTGCCTCTTATGTCTGGATTATTATTGCTGTTTCCCTTACCATTATTTCTATAGTCATTTATATCATTACAAAATCTGAATTAAAGGATGCCAGCCATTTACGAGATAATATTTATGTATCAGATAAAATAACAGCACCTGCGACATACGGTGTTTGCCATCCGAAGATTATTATTTCTAAAGGATATGAGCTAAGTGATTTGCACTATATTCTGGCACACGAATCGGCGCATATCCATCGTAAGGACAATCTTTGGCGTATATTTGCTATTATTTCCGCCTCTGTTCACTGGTTCAATCCTTTTATTTGGTTATTCTTAAAGAAGTTTTTAGAGGAAACCGAACTTGCCTGCGATGAGCGAGTATTGGCAGACTGTGTTGAGGACGAGAAGAAGGCTTATGCAACAGCTCTTCTTGACTGTACCGAAAGCAGGAATGTTTTTGTCTCGGCATTCGGTGGGGCAAAGATACGGATACGCATTGAACGAATTCTGTCTTATAAGAAAATGTCATCTATTTCAATTATTAGCTTCACAGTGTTTGCCATAGCGATTGGGTATGTGCTTCTGACGAATGCTTCTTAAAGGGGGGGAGAGTATGAAAAGAATCCTTTGTGCTTGCTGTGGGGTCGTGTTAATCTTTCTTTTTCTTTCGGGTTGCGGCAAAGCACCAACGCCTGATGAATGGAATGATCTAAAAGAAGCGGCTGATAATTATTCTTTGGAGGATGCAAAGCGTAACGGTTATGTTGTGATAGCGGACGGCGATGCTGTCTTTGGAGAAAATATATGGCAGAAATTTTTTAATTTATCAGCAAAAAAGAGGCCTTGTAAAATACGCGTAGTCCACTACTACACACTTGATGACCCTTCACATTACGATCCGGCATATTATGAAAGCATTAAAGACGATTACCCGGAAATGTATATATCAGAACTGGTTTTTAGCGGAGAAGCATTCATCGTACGGCATTATGAGGGGGAAAAGTATTATGGAACGGAATACAAATATCTGATGAAGTGCGAGGGAGAAGCCGAATCACGCGAAGCCACCTACACTTCATATGTAAGATATGTATTGGTAAATGATGATACGGTGACGTGGAACGATATTATGCATGGAATGTTTAGTTCTCAGTCCGGTGATTATATACCGCACCGCTCAATATATACAGATTTGGTTTTTAAGGAGTGATATAAATGACCCATTTTAAAAAGTTTTATCTATTATCTGTGATCGGCGTAATTACAGCATCGTTTTATCCTCTGCTTATGGGTGTGAAAGTCGTTACTGATATGGTACGGAATGGAACAGTTTTAGCAGAGAACTACCCGAAATACATAATTCCATATACGCCGATTAGCCTGGCAGTCATAATTGCTGTTTTGCTTTTACCGGTCTTGATGAAATATGCCCAAAAATTCGCATTGGCAGTAGCATCTGCGATATCTCTCGTCGCCTTTTTTATTTCGGAATTGCTGCTTGAAAGCAAAGTCATAATTACATCGACTGTTACAACAACCCTTGAGAGTTGGCAAATGTATATGTGTTATGTGCCACCGGAAGAGCATCAGACAAGGACGTGGCGTGCAATCGATGTACTAATCGGAGATTACAGCCCGGCCTTCAAAATTCATTTTTATATTATTTCAGTTGTTCTAATATTTGCTATTCTGAACAGTTTTTACGGCTTTGCCCAAATGATTATTACGAAAAACAAAGACAGATTAAAAGCACTGGTTATCCAATCGGTATCAACAGCCTTGTTTCTTGGCCTTTGTATTTTGGCCTGTTTTACCGCATTTTTCAGAGATGGAGAAATTACAGTATCGACTCTTCCTGCGGTGCTTATGAGTTTATTCTTCATTGTGTTTGGTGTAACAGCAGGTATATATGCTGGTTCATTTCTGCTTAAAAAGAAGAAAACACTTTCAGTATTACTTCCGTCAATTGTGGCATCAGTCGTTACACTTATTATGTATATCGGTGAGATGATTCTGTTGAATGGTCATCTGTACAGGTTCGGCTTCGGATTATTATTTGATGGAATTAATGGCATTGTTTTAGCCCCTATAGATATACTGATTATTATAGCATCGGGATGTATAAATGCAGCCATATGCCATACCTTCAGCAAAACAAATATCATAGAAGTATAGGCAAATCGAATAATTAAACATTATAGCCTCAAATGCGAATAATTGCATATTATAGCCTCTTAGGCGAATAATCCTTGATTATTCGCTTTTTAAGGTGTATACTGTTTTTAATGGAGGTTATCATATGCTTTTTCGCATTCATTTCAATCCGTATATAGCAATTATAGGAGATATAAAGGATTCAAAAAAAATAATAAGTCGGGACGAAGTTCAGGAAAAGTTAAAAGAAGCTTTGAATGATATTAATAAAAAGTATCATGAGCATATTGCCTCGAAATTTACCATTACCTTGGGAGATGAGTTTCAAGGTTTACTTTATAATGGTGAAAATATAATGGCTATTATTACAGAAATCGAAATGAAGATGAGTCCGTTAAGAATTAGATTTGGCATTGGTATAGGAGAGATAACTACCGAGATTAATCACGAAATGGCAATTGGCGCAGATGGCCCGGGATATCATAAAGCCAGGGAAGCCGTTGAATATATAAAACAGAATGAAAAAAGAAAGCAAGCCAGTGAGGTGGATGTCAGGCTGGAAATTGAAGGAGAAAGACAAGAGACAGTTGATCTGATAAACACAATTTTATCCTTAATGACGACGATAAAGCACTCTTGGAGCGAGCGGCAGAGGCAAACTATATGGGATATGCTTGAATTTCAAGACAGTCAATCTAATGCGGCGCAGCGGTTAGGCATAAGACAGTCATCGGTTCAGAAAAATTTAGCCAATGGCAACTATTACACATACAAAGAAGCAATGAATACAGTGGAAAAAGCATTTAGCGAAATAAGGAGAAATGATGTTTAAAGATTATTTTATGCTTTTATTCTTTGCCCATATTGTTGGAGATTTTTATTTACAAACGAATACCATAGCGAAAAAAAAGAAGCAAAATTTTTTATGGGTCTTACTTCATGGCCTGTCTTATTGGATAGTAGTATTAGCCGTATCTATTCCGGTGATGTCATTACAGGTGGCCTTGTTTGGTAGCTTATCTGCAGTTGTACATATTATGATTGATATTGCTAAATACTTGTACATTTCTAAAAAAGCTGAGAAAAGGCTTCAAATCCCGGGGACAGAGAGAAATATATTCTTTTTCGACCAAACATTGCACTTGTTAGGCATAATGTTTATAGCGTATTTTTATGTAATACTGGGTAATACAATGTCTGTGAACGACAATATAGAGCAATTTTTTCAAACGATGGGTATGTCAGCAAAATTATTGCTGACTTGGGCAGTTGTTTTATCAACAATACATAAGCCTGCAAACATTGCAATTTCTCTTTTATTAACCCCATATAAACCAGAAAGTAAAGATGATGTTAGCAACTTAATGGACAAGAAAGCAGGTAGATTCATAGGAACACTGGAGAGAATAA
This sequence comes from uncultured Ruminiclostridium sp., assembly GCA_964449525.1. Lineage (GTDB taxonomy): Bacteria > Bacillota > Clostridia > DSM-8532 > DSM-8532 > DTU059. The sequence goes on along the minus strand of CAYUZC010000020.1, from coordinate 7,179 downwards.
TTATTGTTTTCTTAATTTTTCTTAAACAATATTCAGCGATAGGGTTGGTATTAACGGCAAAATCCATCGCAAGGTACGATAAAATAACCAAAGACCCTGTATTTTCAGAATACTATTTATTAGGAACTTTACTAAGCACACTAGTCGTTATTTTCATATCGTTTATTCTATGAAAAATACCGAATATATAGAGTTGACTAAAAAGGATAAATTCATAATACATAATTGTACCATACAAAAAAATGTGTTAAAATACGGTAGATACCTGATAAAATGAATACAATCATATAATCAGGTTCCTAATATGAACGGTTCAGAGAACAAAATTTGTAGCATGGTAGGAACTATATCATATTAGATATTATTAAATAGTTAGGAGTAGTACGGTTATGAAGGTAGTAGTCAAAAACAGATATCTGATACTTGTAATGGGGATGATCATTCAGCTGTGTGCAGGCATAATTTACATGTGGAGTGTGTTTAAAGGGCCTGTCTCAACACATCTTTCATGGGATCCGGCAAATGCCGCAATCACCTCTTCGATTATGCTTGCTGCGTTTGTTTTAGGAATCATAATTGGTGGACGTATGCAGGATAAATATTCACCTTCTCCGGTTGCGCTGGCAGGTAGCGTTATTCTGGGATTAGGAATGATTTTAAGTGCATTTACCCCTCAATCATCGCCATGGCTCATATATGTTTTTTATGGTGTTATCGGTGGTTTTGGAGTTGGTTGCGTTTACACTACAACTGTATCGGTAGTTCAAAAATGGTTTCCCGACAGGCGCGGATTTGCTACAGGAATGATGGTAGGCGCATTTGGTTTTTCTCTTGTATTGTTTGCGCCACTGACTAAAATGCTACTTGCAAACTGGGGTGTACCAAATACATTTTTATTCTTCGGAATTTTGTTTTTTGTAATCTGCTCAATCTGTTCACTTTTTCTTAAAAATCCTGAAGTTAAGCAACAGAGCAATACGCCTGTAAGTACGCAAAAACAATTCACAACTAAAGAGATGCTTCGGACAAAAGAGTTTTATCTGGTCACGTTTTCTATGTTTTTCCTTTTGCCCGCTTATTTTATACTCAACCCATTATTTATATCCTTGGGTATGGAACGAGGCCTCACAGAAAATTTAGCGGCATTCGGAGTAATGCTTACCGGAGTTGCCAGTGCCAGTGGACGTTTACTTACTTCCTGGTTTTCTGACTATGCCGGAAGAAAAGGCGCCATAGTATTGATAACTTTGATAACTCTTGTGTCTGCGCTGGTTATGATATTTGCTGAAGGTGTGCTATTTTTAGTGTGCATTGCAGCCATAGCATTTAGTTTTGGAGGTTCTGCAAGTGTGTATGCAGCTACGGCTGCCGATTTATTCGGTACTAAGCATATGGGGTTTAATTATGGTTGTATTATGGTAGGTTTCGGTGTATCTGCACTGATATTCCCTATCATATCTAATATTTTAAGTTCTATAGGAGTGTATACATATTCGTTTATAGTAGCAGCTGCAGGATGTATTATAACGCTAATCTTGGTTGCATACTTAAAAATTCCCAGAAAGGTCAAGCCCACTAAGGCGTAATGTAATCAAATTAATAAATATAATGTTTTAATACTGACAGATAGCATTTGGGGTTATCTGTCAGTATTATTTTTGTATGGATTTGAAAGTGCATTCATAATTTTTGATTCAAAGCTTGATTAATTGATTTACAAACTTATTCTAATTGAACTCTAATTCATCTGATATGAGCACCTAATAATTGTATCCTAAAATGAAAATGTAAAGCTTAAACAGCTAAAATAAACGGAGGTGCCCATATAATGGATATTAAATTAATCGATGAGTTTAGAAGAAGGACCAATGCAAATTACGACGAGGCGAAGTATTATCTGGAAAGATGCAATGGCGATCTTCTGGAAGCTATTATAGCTTTTGAAAAAGAAAGAACAGGCTATGAGAAAAAAAGTAATTTTAGAGGCGGCGCAAATAGAGTGCTTAATGGTTTGATAAGAGTGGTACAAAAATTAATAGACGTTAAGCTTGTCATAATAGATAAGACAGGAAAAGATTTCAATGTACCGTTGCTTTTATTGTTGGTTTTAAGCCCAATATGGCATATACTATTACTTGTTGTATTTGTTATGTTAATTATGGGATATAAATTCTTATTCCGTGAGATATCTGATCCTAATGTTAATGTACAGAACTTTGTTGAGAAAATAAAAAATAAGGCTAGAGAAAGTAACTAAAGTACTCGTGCTTTTCGGGAGGTAATACTATGATTACAATAGATCAGATAGATGAGTTTAGAAAACGCACCCATTCAAGCTATGAGGACGCTAAGTATTTTCTGGAGAAGAATAACGACGATATTTTGGATGCTATAATTGACTTTGAGAGAACAAAAACAGGTCGCAAAAACAACCCAAAAAACAAAAAACAACGGGATGGTTTTGGTAACACATTCGCTGATATTCTACAAAAGGGCTTTGATACCAAAATAGTTGTTGAAGATAAAGGATCAATCCTGTTTACAATACCGGTTATTCTACTCATTTTACTTATACCTGTTTGGGTTTTCGTATTATTATTTTTTATACTACTGTCAACTTTAGGGTATAAACTTAGTATAAGAGATGAAAAAAGTCGAAATGTAAATGTTAATACTATCTTTCAGAATATCAATGATAAGATGAAAGATAAGGAGCCAAATAAAGAAAATGCCAAGGCTCAATCGGCGAAAAACTATAATGATCCCGGAACACAGTCAAAAGAAAATAGCAACAGCCAAGTTCCGATGAAAAGTAACACCGATTTGTCCGTCACTCCGGAAACTCAGGAGCCTAATACTAATCCCGATAAAGAAGAGGGATTTAATGAATATACAATAGAATAAGGGGAGACAGGTTTATCTTATGGCAGAACGAATATTGGTTATAGAGGATGAAAGCAAAATAGCCCGTTTTTTAGAGCTGGAGCTTAAGCATGAGGGCTATGATGTTGAAATTGCATATGATGGAAGAAGCGGTCTTGAAAGGGCAGAGAAGAATGACATCGATCTTATAGTGCTTGATTTAATGTTGCCTTTAATGAGTGGTATTGAAGTATGCAGAAGAGTTAGAAAGTTTTCTGATTTGCCAATAATCATGTTGACCGCCAAGGATGATATCTCCGACAAAGTTACCGGCTTGGATAGCGGTGCTGACGATTATGTCACAAAGCCGTTTGCAATAGAAGAACTTCTGGCTCGTATCAGAGTTGCTCTAAAAAGAAAGGCAATGTCAGCAAAGGATAATGCTGGTGAAACCATCACATCGGGTAAGCTTATCCTAAACAAAATGCAGCACAAGGTTACTTATGGCGACGAAGAGGTATTTCTATCGAAGAAGGAATATGATCTTCTGCTTTTCCTAATGGAGAATAAGGGGATTGTGCTGGATAGGGAAAAGCTTATAGAAAATGTATGGGGTTATGACTTTGTCGGAGATACAAATGTTACTGATGTTTATATACGTTACCTTAGAAGCAAGATAGATCAAAAATATGATGTTTCTTTTATTAAAACAATTCGTGGGGTAGGTTATATTTTTGAAGACCAAGAGTAAATCTGAACCGAAGAAACCAAATTCTTCGTTGGCATCAAGCATATCGTCTTTTTACACCAAAATGTTTGCCCAATGGCTCTCTATTTTTTTGGTTTGTATTTATATACTCATTCTTGGTTTCTCAGTTTTCTCAAAATTTTGTGAATGCAAGCCGTCAATTGATATTTTAGACAGACAAAATAGTGTTACGGGGCTTGTTGAAGCAATTAATTCAGACAACGACAATATGTTAGCATTGATAAATAATGATGATAAGATTATTGCATCATCACATCAGCTAATTTCCGAAAATTTAGATATATATATTATTGATTATGTCGGAGCACAAATTAATGACAATAAAGTTTATCTTTCATTTGTTAAAAAATATCTTATAGAGGAGCAGGGTTTAAAGCTGATACTTTATTTTGATATTACTATTCTATTGATGGAGATAGTATTTATAGGTGCTGTGTCCATCTTACTTTTTTTAATTTCCGTATTGACAATTTATGTGCAAGGAAATTACTTAACCAGAAAGACCTTTAAAATGCTTGATGAGCTTATTGAAAAGGCAAATAATATTTCATCACAGAATTTAAATCTTAGGCTTAATGTAAGCAATTCAACAGATGAGTTAATTGAATTTTCCATGACATTTAACCGGATGATGGACAGAATCGAGAGGGCCTATGATAAACAAAAACAGTTTGTCTCAGATGCCTCCCATGAGCTTCGCACACCCATTGCAGTAATACAGGGTTATGCCAGAATGCTTGATCGCTGGGGCAAGGATGATAAGGAAATTCTCCATGAATCTATAGAAGCAATAAATAAGGAATCAAAAAATATGCAGGATTTGGTCGACAAGCTTCTTTTTATCGCCCGAAATGATAAGAATACTATGGTTCTTATAATGGACAAGTTTAATATGAGTGAGCTAATGGAAGAAATGGTTCGTGATACCCAGATGCTGGAAACTAAGCATAGTATAGAAAGCCAAATAGAGTCGGATATATTTGTAAATGGAGATAGAGACAGAATAAAACAAGCATTGAGAATCTTTGTCGATAATGCGATGAAATATACAGAGCCCGGTGGCAATATTACCCTGCGTTTAGAGAAGGATAATGAATATGCGGTTGCCACAGTGGTTGACAACGGAAAAGGTATTCCCGAAAAGGACTTACCCAATATTTTCGATCGTTTTTATCAGGTTGATTCGGCGAGAGAGCGAGTTAAGGGAGGTCATGGCTTAGGGCTTTCTATTGCTAGAATTATTGTTCTGCGCCACGGCGGACGTATCAAAGTAGCCAGTAAACCGGAAGTGGGTACGCGTTTCAGAGTTTATTTGCCTATAGAACAAAACATTTCTTAAATTGTCTGCAAAACTATTACCATTTAGCTTAGAATTGAAATGGCCGGAGAATAATGATAATATATTCTTATTGTCAATTTATAAAGGAGTTTTTTAAATGCTGAATTCCTCGAATACATTATCACGTATTATTCTTCCATTGGCCATTTTATATCTTGTCTACACGCTGTTGGGGCCAACTGGGGCTATTGTAGGTCTTATAATTCTCTTGCTGGCCTATATTTATTTTAACAGATCTGTTATTTATCAAAACAAAGCCGGTAAAAAATATCATAATGGAGATTATGAAGGTTCATTAACTGATCTTAAGGCTGCGGTAGGCATTGATCCCAAAAATGCCAAGATCCGTGGAACCTATGCCTTTTTGCTCATAAAAATGGGATACACAGAGGAAGCAGCAAATCAGATCGATGAAGCAATTGCCAAGGTAAAGTATATTGATGATAAAAATAACATGCTTATTACCAAGGCATTGGTTCTTTGGAAACAAGGGGATATTGATCAAGCAATAAGTCTATTGGATGAACTTATAAAAACTTTTGAAACTACAAATGTTTATGCTACTCTTGGTCTGCTTTACAATGAAAAGGGCGATTATGAAAAAGCGCTTGAGTTCAATCTTTTGGCAAAAGATTATAATGGTAGTAATAAAGCAATATTAGATAATCTCGGAACCTCATACTACCATTCAGGTGATTATGATAATGCCTTTGAGACTTATAAAGAGGTTATAAAGCTCAAGCCTAATTTTCCTGAGGCATATTATAATTATGCCAAAATACTTGAGTATAAGGGCGATTTAGAAAAAGCCCTATATATGATAAGACTCTCACTTCAATTAAAATTCTGGTTTACTAGCACAGTAACTAAAGAAACGGTTGAAAAATATTTAAGTGATCTGGAGATAAAGGAAAAGGAGATTGAAAATCAGAGGAAGGCTTCTATTAAGGACAATGAGCTGATAGAATCTACAGAATCAAATCATACAGTAGAAAATCCAAATTGAATTTAAGTTGGGTTAGATTGTAAGAGGTCAAAATGGAAAACAAAAGAGAATACTATGAAGAATTTAATATTAAACCACAGATAATCAGATTGGCAAAAGAAGCTGAAAATGCTATAAATAAAAGCTTTGACCACATCAACTATGTCAAAGAGCAAAACCAGCTTAAGGTTATTCGTGCGATGCAACGTGAAAGACTCAGTGATACTCATTTTTCAGGAACAACAGGATATGGTTATAACGACAGGGGAAGGGAAATTCTCGATGCCGTCTATGCTCATACCTTCCATGCTGAGGATGCTCTGGTAAGACATAGTATTACCTGTGGCTCCCATGCTTTATCTTTATGCCTTTATGGCATATTGAGGCCGGGAGATGAGCTCCTTTCGATTACCGGCAAGCCTTATGATACTCTTGAGGAAGTCATCGGCATCAGAGGAGAAAAGGATGCCGGTTCGTTAAAAGATTATGGAGTCTCTTATTCCCAGGTAGAGCTTAATAATGGACTTATTGATGACCAGGCAATAATCAAGGCCATAAATGAAAAAACCAAACTTGTTTTTATCCAGCGCTCAAGGGGCTATGCCTGGAGACCGGCACTTACAATAAGTGAGATTGAAAGAGTTGTAAGGATGGTCAAATCCGTTAAGGCTGATGCCCTCATCATGGTTGATAATTGTTATGGAGAGTTCGTAGAAGAACGTGAGCCTACAGATGTCGGTGTCGATATTATGGCAGGCTCACTTATAAAAAATCCCGGAGGCGGAATAGTTCCATCGGGAGGGTATATTGCCGGCAAAAAAGATTTGGTAGAAAAAATATCTTACAGAATGACACTACCCGGATTGGGGCGTGAGGTAGGAGCTACTTTGGGTAATAACAGGCTATTGTTCCAAGGCTTCTTTTTAGCCCCGCATATTGTAGCTGAAAGCCTTAAGGGAGCAGTATTTACTGCGCAGATTATGCAAAATCTTGGTTTTTTAACTCATCCCGGACCGTTTGATCCCCGATGTGATATTATACAAGCTATAAGGTTTAACAGTGAAAGAGAGGTAATTGCTTTCTGTCAGGGTATTCAGAAAGGATCTCCTGTTGACTCGTTTGTTACACCTGAACCATGGGAAATGCCGGGGTATGATACTCCGGTGATAATGGCAGCCGGGGCTTTTATTCAGGGTTCATCCATAGAACTCAGCGCTGACGCAC
>CAYUZC010000019.1:0-15662 GCA_964449525.1 uncultured Ruminiclostridium sp. | reverse complement strand
GAAAAGAATGAAGGTCATATAAGGCTCTGTGAAGAAAAAATAAATCATCTTACCGCCAATAATGAAAATTTCGGAAATGATATAAATTCTATAAAAGAGAGAATGTCAGCTCTAGAGCTGGATATTGATAAGAAGAAAAAGCGCTTGGTCCAGATGTCACGGGATGAAGAGCGTTTTGCCGAACTATTAGCTGAGGCAGAAGGAATTCTGGCAGGCATTGTAGCACGCTTAGATGAGGGTGAAAGGCTGGTTGAAGAAGCCAAACAGGCTATTATGGACAAGCAGGACTCCCTATCAGACTCAAAAATACGGCTTAATAATTTGAAAAATGATACTGAAAATTACCAACAGCTGAAATCAAGGCTTTTAGAGGATATAAGACAATCTACCTTGGAAGTAGACCGTGAAAGCATGAAAAAAGAAGATTTGGATGCTTCATTGAGAAAAACCAGAGAAGAAATAAATTTATCTAAAAACAAACTTAATGAATCGGAGCATAAAAAAGGAGAAATTCAAAAGGCACTTAATGAGAAAAAAAGCAAACAGGAAAATATGAACCGTACATATAACACGTTGGAATCCCGATATAGAGTTCTTCTTGATATGGAAGAGAGCATGGAGGGATATAGCCATAGTGTAAAGGCAATAAAAAAGGCATGTCAGGAAAACAAATCGTTCGGTCAAGGTATACATGGCCCTGTAGCTCAGCTTATTACTGTGGAGCAACGTTTTGAGACTGCAGTGGAAATTTCTTTAGGCGCCAGCCTTCAGAATATTGTAACCGATGATGAATTCTCTGCAAAACGTGCTATAGAGCATTTAAAGAGAAACAATTTGGGAAGGGCTACATTTCTCCCGAAATCTGCGATTAAACCCCGTACACTGGACCAATCACAATTTGCCAGATTGAGGCAGATGTCTGGTTTTGAGGGGATCGCTTCCGATAAGGTCAAATGCGATAAACAGTTTTCAGGAATTCTGTTAAATCTTTTGGGCAGAACTGTAATTGTAGATAACATGGATTCGGGAATCCAAATGGCCAGACAATTTGAATATTCTTTCCGTATAGTAACCTTAGACGGTGAGATTATAAATGCCGGAGGGTCAATGACCGGAGGCAGTACCGGAAGCAGAGTATCCAGTATAATCAGTCGTAACCGTGTTATCAAAGAAAATGAGGTAGAGCTAAAGAAAATTAGTTCACAACTTAAGAAGATTGATGATGAAATCAAGACCACAGAAATAGAATTTGGTAGTATTTGCATTGAGCATGAACAAGAACAGAAAGTATTATCCGATCTTGAACTGGTGAGATTAAGAGATGAGAATCATGTGGCTGCAATATTTGAAAATGTCAGAAAAATAACTGCGAAGATGGATATGCTTAAGCAGCAAAACGATGAAATAGAAGGACAGATTAAAGAGGTTAAAAGCGAGATCGATAAAGAATCTGTGAAAGCAAAGGCTATAGAAGAAGAAATACAATTATTGAAGGATAAAGTCCAGGCTAACCAAATTAAGAATAAGGATGAACAGCAAAAGCGAGATGAGCTTCATACCGATATCAATGATTATCGGGTATCGGTTAATTCAATTATTGAAAGCAAACAAAGTGTTTTAGAACAAATAGATATGTTTATTCAGGAGAAAAACAGTAATACTGCTAATATTGCGAAGCGTGAAGAAGATAAAAAACGTAATATTATGCGGATAGGTGAGTTGCAGGATGAAATCCAGGGTGTCCTAAAGAAGAATGTAGGCCTCAAGGAAGAAAAGACCGGATGTGAACTTAAAGCCGAGGGCCTTGCCGAGGAAAGAAGAGTTTTGGAAGAAGAGCTCTCAGGTATGCTTGACAGAGTCACAGAACACAACAGCACCATTGTTACTCTTCAAGAGGGACAAGGACGAATTGAAGCCAAAAAAGCCAAGATGGAAAGTGAGCTTGAGACGTTCCAAAACAGACTCTGGGATGAATATGGCCTTACATATGGGAACGCTCTTGAGATTAAATGTGAAATCAGTAATGTAAAAGCTACACAAAGCAGGATAAATGATATAAAAAGTGAGATAAGAGAAATTGGTCCGGTTAATGTGGCAGCTATAGAGGATTATTCCAAAACAAAAGAACGCTATGGTTTTATGAAGGTGCAACATGAGGATTTAACCAAATCAGAAGAAAAACTGAGACGTGTTATTCAGGAAATAACATCTGTGATGAAAAAACAGTTTGTTGCGCAGTTTGAAATAATAAACAAGAACTTCAGTATGGTATTTAAGGAGCTTTTTGAGGGCGGTTTCGCCCAGGTCCGGCTTGTCGATGAGGAAAATGTTTTGGACAGCGGAATAGATATAATAGTGCAGCCTCCCGGGAAAAAGCTTCAGAATATGATGCTGCTTTCAGGCGGTGAAAGAGCAATGGTGGCAATAGCACTTATATTCGCCATTTTAAGGATAAGGCCGGCGCCATTCTATATATTAGATGAGATTGAGGCCTCTCTGGACGATTCAAATGTTTATAAGTTTGCTGAGTATCTTGCACGTTATACCGACAAATTGCAGTTTATAGTAATAACCCACAGAAAAGGTACTATGGAAGCTGCAGACATTCTATATGGCGTTACCATGGAGGAACACGGCATATCCAAGGTTGTATCCTTGCGAATGGATGACGGTATGAAGCAAAATGCGGGATGATAGAATTAAAACGTGTATTTATCAGAGTGAAAGGATAATTATATGGCTAAGGATAAATGGTTTAGTTGGGGAAAGAAAAAAGATGTAGAAAAGCAAGCTGAAACAGAGCAGGATGAAAAACTCGTTCAGCCTATTATAGAAAACGATATTGTAGAAACAGCTATTGTAGAAGAAGAGGAAACACTAAAAGGACAAACGGCAACTGATAAAGAAAATACCGGATTTTTTGGCAGACTTAAGGATGGATTAAAAAAAACCAGAGACTCTATTACAAATAGAATAGATCAGGTGCTTGTTTCCTTTGGTAAAGTTGATGAGGAGCTTTTTGAGGAGCTTGAAGAAATTTTAATTACATCCGATATTGGGATGAATACCTCACTAAAAATAATTGACGAACTCAAAGAAAAGGTTAAGACTGAAAAAATAACCGATTCAAAAGGTGTGCGTCAAGCAATAAAGGAAATAATAGCGTCAAAGCTTACTAATGAAAACACTGAAATGAAGCTTGGAACAAAGCCGTCGGTAATAGTTATTATCGGAGTAAATGGTGTAGGTAAGACAACATCTATTGGTAAACTGGCGCATTATCTTAAGAATCAAGGAAAAAAAGTCACCGTTGCCGCCGCTGATACATTTAGGGCTGCAGCCATAGACCAGTTGGAAATATGGACAGACAAAGCCGGAGTAGAGCTAATAAAGCATACCGAGGGGTCTGATCCCTCGGCCGTAATTTTTGATGCTATTCAACATTGCAGAGCAAAGTATACAGATGTATTAATATGCGATACCGCAGGGAGATTGCACACAAAGAAAAACCTTATGGACGAATTGAAAAAGATATTTCGAATTATTCAACGTGAGCTGCCTGATTCTGATATTGAAACCCTTTTGGTATTGGATGCTACAACAGGTCAGAATGCGGTATCCCAGGCAAAGACATTTTCAGAGGTTTCCGAGCTTTCGGGGCTCATTCTTACCAAGCTGGACGGAACTGCAAAAGGCGGAATTATAGTATCAATAAAGTCCGAATTAGATATACCGGTCAAATTTATCGGTGTGGGCGAGCAAATGAACGACCTTCAGCCTTTTAATCCATCGGAATTCGTTGAGGCCCTTTTTGGTAGCCAATAAACATAAAGGTAGAAATAGATGCTAAAACAACCTAATAAAAGGTTAATTAGTAAACTAACAGGTATAATAAATGCATAAAGTATTGTTAAAAAAATATCAAATTTAGCTGTAAATATCTTGACTTTTACTGTCCCTAAGAGTATCATGTTTTTAACAGTTTCATAATCGGATGAAGGCTTAGGGAGAGTGGCTATTTTAGCACACCGAAGGAGTAAATCTCTCAGGTAAAAAAGACCTTGGCCTGACGAATCTCTGGAGAGACCTTTTTGAAGGCGCCGAAGGGGCAAATCCGTATAAGGATGACTCTCTCAGGCAAAAGGACAGAGCATGTATTAAGCATGGAAATCATGCTGCTATTGGTATTGCTTCGTTAAAAGTGTGCTTGATCAGGGGTCAAACAATTATTAGTTTGGCTTTTTTCATTATTGAAGCTGGTTTGTAGTAATATTTCAGGAGGTAGAACTATGGCAAAAATTATTGTAACAGACAAAATGGCAGTAAACGGAATTGACTATCTTAAGAGTAAGGGATATGAAGTAGATACACCTTTCGGTATATCCGCGGATGAACTTGAGAAGATTATTGATCAATATGATGCAATAATCGTCAGAAGTGCCACAAAACTGAGGGGCGCAGTTCTTGACAAAGCCGTCAATTTGAAGGTTGCCGGTCGTGCCGGTAATGGTGTGGACAATATTGATGTACAAGAATGCACCAGAAGAGGTATAACAGTAGTTAATACTCCGGACGGTAACACTATGGCAGCTGCTGAAATGAGCGTAGCGTTAGTTTATGCCAGTTTCAGGAATGTTGCACAAGCTTATCATGCTGCAAAGAATAAGGATTTTCGCAGAAATAAGTTCATCGGAGAAGAATTAGACGGTAAAACCGCAGGTATTATAGGCCTTGGAAAAATTGGTTCGGTTGTTGCAAAGAAGCTTATTGGTGCAGGAATGAAAGTGGTGGGATATGACCCATATATTTCTGATGAGCGTGTTATCGGGCTTGGAATTACACGTGCTGAAAACCTTGATGATCTTTTTAAAGTTGCTGACTTAATTACCATACATATTCCTAAAACCCCTGAAAGTAAGAACCTTATTGGGGAAAGAGAGTTGGCTTTATGCAAAAAAGGTGTTCGTATTGTTAATGTTGCCCGAGGTGGCATGATTGATGAAAAAGCACTTTATAATGCAGTTGTTTCCGGCCATGTTGCCGGTGCGGCTCTTGACGTTCAGGAGGTTGAGCCTAATTTCACAAAGGCTCCCGAGGCTCAAGATTATTGGAATCCGCTTCTGGATCTGGATCAGGTTATAATGACACCTCATCTTGGAGCATCCACAAAGGAAGCCAATCTAAACTGTTCATTGGGTGTTGCTAAAAATGTAGAAGCAGTATTGAACGGAGAACTGGTACCAGCGGTAAATATGCCTCCAATCACAGGAGATGTTGAACAACTTAAGCCGTATACAAGCTTAGGAGAAAAGCTAGGTGCTATTTACTACCAAGCCGAAAAAGAGAGAGTACAGAAAGTTGAAATAATCTATAGCGGAGATTTGGTAGATAAACCTACAAAGCCGATTACATTGGCAATTATCAAAGGCTTTTTGTCTGTTGTCAGCGAGGCTGAAGTTAATTATGTAAATGCCCAGCTTAAGTTAAATGAAATGGGTGTAGAGCTTATTGAAAGTAAAACCAGCAACCTGGAGAAATATACAAACTTAATTACCGTCAAATTCTACAGGAAAAGCAACGCTATTTCTGTATCGGGTACAGTATTTGCCAAGGATACTATTCGTATAGTTGACTTTTTTGGCTATACATTGGATTTTGAACCTACAAAGTATGTTCTGGCTCTCCAGAATACTGACATACCGGGTATCATAGGTAAGGTCGGGACACTTTTAGGCCAGAATAATGTAAATATTGCCGCCATGCAATGGAGCCGTCGCGATTCAAGCTCAAATAAGGCAGTTTCTTTTGTAAGTGTTGATAACGAAGTATCTTCTGATTTAGTTGAAAAGCTACGCAATACAGAAGGAATACTTAAGGTTTCTAAATTGAACTTTTAAGATTTTATATTCACAATAAAATGGTACCCGCCTTATTAAAGGCGGGTTTCGTTTATTTAGTTAAAGCATTAGGGGGATTACAATGGATAAACATATTATGTCTGTTATAAACAAACAAATAACAAGAACCATGGATAACCTTGTGAAGAACAATATGACGGCTGTTTTCGTAGAGAACAAGGATCAGGTTGTCGCAGAGGTTGCTGAATATATCAAGGAAGGCGAGCAGGTATCTGTTGGCGGATCTATGACCTTATTTGAAACAGGAATCATAGACAATTTAAGATCTGGACGGTACAACTTTTTAGACAGGTATATGGAAAATATGTCACGAGCACAAATGGATGAGATATTCAGAAAATCATTTTTTTCTGATACATATCTGACAAGTACTAACGCCATTACCGAAAATGGGGAGCTCTACAATGTCGATGGATATGGAAATCGTGTAGCAGCAATGATATACGGACCCAAAAGTGTTATTGTGGTAGCGGGAATTAACAAGATTGTTAAGGATTTAGATCAGGCAGTGGAAAGAGTCAAACGAATTGCCGCACCTGCTAATTCAATAAGACTTGATAAAAATACTCCATGTACCAAAAAAGGGTATTGCGTTGATTGCAAGAAGGATGACCGCATTTGTTGCAGTTATACAGTATTGGGACACCAGAAACAAAAGAATCGTATCAAGGTTATTTTGGTAGGTGAAAGCCTAGGGTATTGATGCAAAATGGGATAAGGATTGTAAAAGTAATCAGCGGGGGAAATAATCCCCGCTTTTTTGTACCCGCTAATTGTGTTATATTATTCATAAATCCCTCATAATTAGGACTCATAAGGAGGCAATAAATTTGAATCAAAAGGTTGGGCTTGTATCCTTAGGATGCCCCAAGAATTTAGTTGACAGTGAGATTATGCTTGGAACTTTAAAGGAAGCAGGCTATGAACTTATCGGCGAGCATGAAAATGCGGATGTAATTATAGTAAATACATGTGCTTTTATCGGAGACGCTAAGGAAGAAGCTATAATGAGTATTTTAGAAGCTGCCAGATATAAAAAAGAAGGCAACCTGAAGCTCCTTGTTGTAACTGGTTGCTTAGCCGAACGATATAAAACGGATATCTATAGCGAAATACCTGAGGTCGACGTAGTTGTAGGAACCGGTAGTATCGATGAAATACCGGGAATTATAGAAAAAACACTTTTAGAGGAAACAAATGAAAAAAAGGTATATGCTAATACTCCGAATACGGTTGACTATTTAGAGCTTACCCGCCTTGTGACAGATGAAAAGCCTTACGGTTATTTAAAAATTGCAGAGGGCTGTTCAAATAGATGTACTTACTGCATAATCCCGAGCCTAAGGGGAGATTATAGGAGCCGGACAATTGAGAATATTTTGAAAGAAGCAAAGCTTTTAGCGCAAAAGGGCAAAAAAGAGATTATATTAATAGCTCAAGATGTAACCCGCTATGGAACGGATATCTATAATGATAAAAAGCTTGTTGAGCTTATACGGCAAATCAGTAATATTGAAGAAGTTGAACGTATTAGACTCTTATACTGCTATCCGGAATTAATAGACGAAAATTTGATATTAGAAATGAAGAATAACCCCAAGCTGTGCAAGTATTTGGACATTCCTATTCAGCACATTTCGGACAATATTCTTAAGTCTATGGGAAGACGCGGGAACAAATCATATATTTACAACTTATTGGAGGAAATCAGAGAGCAGATTCCAGGTGTTGTGATAAGAACATCCTTGATAACAGGGTTTCCCGGTGAAACAGAAGAAGATTTTACTGAGCTTTATGACTTTGTGAAGGAAAGCAATTTTGAGCATCTTGGGGTGTTTGCATATTCGAAAGAGGAAGGGACACCTGCTTATAAAATGAAAGGACACCTACCACAAAAATTAAAAAACGAACGGCGTGACAAGCTCATGGTACTGCAAATGGAGAATGTTGAAAAATATAATAGTTCACGGCTGGGACGTATATATGATACAATTGTCGATGGGGTGGCTGATGATGGTATCTTCTATGTAGGACGGACTTACGCCGAAGCTCCTGACATAGATTCTGTAATCTATTTTACTTCAACTGAGCCAATGGAGAATGGCATGATAGTGCCCGTAAAAATACTTTGCCCTGATGGGTATGACTTAGTCGGGGAAGTGCAGGATATAACGAGAATGAAGTTTACCTAACTCCTAGGTGGCGGGTAGGGGTTAATGTCTTCCCTCGAGTTTCAATAACTCGGGACCGTTCAAAATCTTTGATTTCGGTAACGGGTGGTGATATTATAAATAGGAATGGTGAATAATAAGATGAACCTTGCGAATAAAATTACAATTTCAAGAATTCTTGCTACACCCGTATTCTTATTCTTTTTGGTACCGGGATGGTTCGGACAGTTTTTTGGACTGGACCAATGGGGAAGATATGTAGCGGCTGCTATATTTATACTTGCGTCTATAACAGATATGGTTGATGGCAATATAGCCAGAAAGCAAAATATGGTTACAGAGCTGGGCAAGTTCTTAGATCCCGTTGCTGATAAATTGCTGGTGACATCAGCGTTAATTGCTTTTATAAGGACTGATAATTTGTCTGTCTGGGCCGTTTTCATTATTATAGCCAGAGAGTTTATTATAACAGGCTTTCGTGTTATCGCGGCGGGACGCGGTGTTATTATCGCGGCTGATAAATGGGGGAAAATAAAGACAGTTGTGCAAATAGTCGCAATTGTCGCCATTCTTATCAGGAACTTTCCAATCTCACTCTTTACCGATTTTCCTTTGGGAATGGTATTGATGTATATTGCTGTCGTTCTGACAGTAATTTCAGGGGTTAATTATATAGTTAAAAATAGTAAAGTACTTGGTAATTGTTGAGAGATAAGTTGCAACCAGAAATAGAACGATATTCTAAATGTAAAAACGATTATCCTTTACAACTAGCGGATTTTATGGTAAAATATCAAAGTCTATGGAACCGAATGCGCGGTTAATGGTACTCCGACCATTTACTGGGCATACGGCAATTTAAAAGAAGGAGAAATTTTTTATGGAAAGAATGACTAAACAAGAGATCATGACAAAATATGCGACACATGAGGGTGATACCGGATCACCGGAGGTGCAGATTGCGCTTCTGACAGATAGAATTAATCACCTTACAGAGCATTTAAAGGTTCACAAGAAAGACCATCATTCACGCCGTGGACTTTTAAAAATGGTTGGTGCGAGAAGAGGCCTTTTAAACTACCTAACCAAGAAAGATATCAACAGATATCGTGAAATAATTGCTAAACTGGGAATTAGAAAATAATTATTCGAAAGACCTTGTAAAAACAAAAATAAAATTAGGGCGGGATTCCGCCCTTTTTTATCATAAGTTTGGATTTCTAAATATTTCCTTTAAAATAAGGACAAGCAAGGTATTCTATTAAAGTAAAACCAACTATTTCTGTGGGAATAACCTCAGATTATAGTGGAAATATAACATTAAATAAGATTCTAATAGTCAAGGGCAACAGAAGATCAGAGAAGAGGCTACAAGTCCTTGGAGCCTGTTCCCTGACCTTTTGTCCCTGCCTAGCCTCATTCGGTATTGTGTAACCGAAAATGAAGCATGGAATCGGAGAAAAGGAGAAAATTTATGAAAAAAGTCTTTAATTTCGAAGTAGCAGGTAGACCTGTTTCTGTCGAAGTAGGGCAACTGTCACAGCTTTCCAACGGATCTGCGTTGGTTCGTTATGGAGAAACTGTTGTATTATCAAATGTAACCGCTTCAAAACAACCCAGAGAAGGGATCGATTTCTTCCCGTTAAGTGTTGACTACGAAGAAAAACTCTACTCCGTAGGTAAAATACCGGGTGGCTTTATTAAGCGTGAGGGAAAACCCACCGAAAAAGCTGTACTTGTTTCCCGCGTAATTGACAGACAAATGCGTCCCAGATTCCCAAAGGATCTTAGAAATGATGTAGTAATCGTAAATACGGTTATGTCGGTAGAGCAGGATAATTCTCCGGAATTTGCGTCAATACTTGGTACGGCTATTGCTCTATGTATTTCGGACGTTCCTTTTAACGGTCCTATTGCAGGCGTAATATTAGGGCTTGTTGACGGTAAGGTTGTTATTAATCCGGATACAGAGCAAAGAGCTAAAAGCGATATGTATGTTACGCTTTCTGCTGACAAGGAAAACATTGTAATGATTGAAGCAGGAGCAAACCAGGTTCCCGATGAGGTTATGCTTGATGCTATCAAGACAGGACATGAAGAAATAAAACGTATTATAGATTTTATTGAAACCATTGTAAAAGAAGTCGGAATTCCTAAGTTTGAATATGAATCGGCTGATGTTCCCGAAGACATTTTGACAGCGGTATTTAATATGGCTAAGGACGAGATGAAAATTGCAATCCAGAGCGCTGACAAAGCAACTAGGGATAATCAGGTAGATGCTGTAAGTAAAAAGGTTCAGGAAAAGATGGCTGAAACCTTCCCGGATCAAACCGGTAAAATTGGTGAGGCTCTTTACAAGCTACAGAAAAAGATAGTAAGAGAAATGATTTTAGAGGAGCATAAGCGTGTTGACGGCCGTCCTCTTATGGATATCCGTGCTCTATCAGCAGAGGTTTCTCTTCTTCCGAGAACTCATGGATCAGCACTGTTTCAACGCGGACAGACTCAGGTTCTTACAAATGTTACATTAGGGCCTTTAGGTGAAGGACAAAAGCTCGATGGCGTGGACATGGAAGAAGGAAAGCGCTATATGCATCATTATAACTTCCCACCCTATTCTGTAGGTGAAGCCAGGTCATCAAGAGGGCCGGGTCGTCGCGAGATTGGCCATGGTGCCCTTGCAGAGCGAGCACTTGAACCCGTAATACCAAATGAAATAGATTTTCCTTACGCTATCCGTTTAGTGTCCGAGGTACTAATGTCAAACGGTTCTACATCACAAGGCAGCGTTTGTGCAAGCACATTGGCTCTGATGGATGCAGGTGTACCAATTAAGGCTCCTGTTGCAGGTATTTCATCGGGACTGGTAGTGGATGAGGAAAACCCGGACAGATTTATTACATTCATGGATATACAAGGTATTGAGGACTTCTTTGGAGATATGGACTTTAAGGTTGCCGGAACTAAGGAAGGTATAACTGCGATTCAGGTAGATATAAAGGTACAAGGTCTTTCTTATGAGATTATTCGCCAAGCATTTGAAATAACTAAGAAAGGGCGTTTCCAAATTCTTGATGAATGTATGCTACCTGTAATATCCGAACCCAGATCTACATTGTCACAATACGCTCCTAAGATTTATCAAACAAAAATTGATGTTGATAAAATCCGTGAGGTTATTGGCCCAGGTGGTAAAGTGATAAACAAAATAATTGCTGAGACCGGTGTCAAAATTGATATTCAAGAAGATGGTTCAGTCTATGTGGCTACATCTGATGAAACCGCAGGACAGAAAGCCATCAAGATAATAGAGGGCATCGCAGGGGAAGTTGAAGTTGGCGCTATTTTCAACGGCAAGGTCACCCGTATTATGAACTTTGGAGCATTTGTTGAATTTCTTCCCGGAAAAGAAGGCTTAGTACACATTTCTAAGCTTGACAACAAACGTGTCGATAAGGTTGAGGACGTTGTAAATGTTGGAGATGATATCCTTGTTAAGGTAATGGAAGTAGACAAGCAGGGCAGAATTAATCTTTCCAGAAAAGATGCGCTTGGTGAAACCAAATCGAATTAGGAATAAATTCTTTAAACCTAAATAGTAATATTATTACTGACCGGAGTCTTATGATTCCGGTCAGTGTTATGTTTATTTACATCAATATGATGGTACAATCTTAAGGTATGAGGTAAATTATGAGTAATAAGCTTAAGGTTTTGTTTGTATCAGCAGAATGTGCACCGTTTATCAAGGTAGGTGGCCTTGGTGACGTGGCAGGAGAGCTCCCCTTGAAATTGAAAGAAATGGGAGTGGACGTTCGGATTGTTATCCCCGGAAACAAGGATATGGATTCCCCTACCGAGTATAAGGGTGATTTTCCTGTTAATATGGGGTGGCGTGATGAGACCTGTATCGTCAGGGAGATAATAAATGCGCCGGTAACAACTTTAGTTATAGATAATTACCATTATTTTGGCAGACAGGGTGTATACGGACACAAAGATGATAACGAGAGATTTGCATTCTTTTGTTCTGCCGTTTATGAAATGATTATGAGATTTGGCTTTATGCCAGATATTATTCATCTTAACGACTGGCATACCGCGCCAATTGCAATGCTTATACGTGAAAACGAACGAGAGCATAATGAGTTGTCAAAAGTATCTATTGCTTATACCATCCATAACCTTGAATATCAGGGCGTAAGCGACCGCAGTACCTTTAAACTGTTTGGGGTCAAGGATGTAGTGTTCATGGTTGACAAGGTAGAATACTACGGTTGCTTTAACCCTATGAAAGCAGGCATAAACTATGCCGACATTATTAATGCTGTGAGTAAAACATCGGCTAAAGAAATGCTGACCTCTAAATTGGGCTTTGGTCTGGATGGTGTGCTTAAAAGTAGGGAGTCATCTCTTCGAGGTGTGATAAATGGAATAAGTCAAAACAACTGGAATCCACAAACAGATAAAAAGATATATTTTAATTATAATAAAGATGATATTGGCGGAAAGAACAAGAACAAGAAAAATCTTCAGAAAGAGCTGGGGCTTAATAATGACGATGTTCCTATATTTTCTGTAATCAGCAGGTTGGTACCGAATAAGGGTCTGGATTTGATGGAGTCTGCTTTTGAATATATACTGAAGAATAATAATCAGTTGGTTATTTTAGGGAGCGGAGAGAAGTACTACGAGAAAATGTTTTCTGAATTGACTGAGAAGTATCCCGGATTGGTGTCTCTCAACATTGAGTTCAATGAAGAAAAGGCAAGAAAGATTTATGCCGGAAGTGACATTTTTCTTATGCCGTCACGATATGAACCCTGTGGCCTAAGCCAATTAATAGCAATGAAATACGGTACTGTTCCGGTGGTTCATAAAACCGGTGGACTGGCTGATACTGTTATTGATGAAACCGGGAATAAAGGTTCGGGAACAGGATTTGCCTTTGGCACATATTCAGATGATTCTTTTATAAGAGCAATAAAGAGAGCAATTAGCCTTTATAACAATACAGAGGGCTGGTCACAGCTTGTAAAAAGAGCTATGATAAAAGAGTATTCATGGGAAAAATCTGCGCAGGAATATATTTTGATATACGGCGAAGCAAAGGCTAACAATTACAAAAGAAGACAAGAAGGAAGGATTTGATTTGAGAAAAAAGGAAAGAGCCGAAATCATACTTAAAGAATTGAAATCTTTATATCCTGACGCAACATGTACTTTGGATCATAAAGCGCCTTTAGAATTGCTAATAGCCACGCAATTGGCTGCACAATGTACAGATGCAAGGGTTAATATTGTAACGAAGGAGCTTTTCAAAAAATATCGAAATGTTGAGGATTTTGCCGGTGCCAATATTTCAGAACTTGAACAGGATATTAGATCAACAGGTTTTTTTCGAAATAAGGCCAAGAATATAAAGGAATGTTGTATCAAGCTTTTGCGAGACTATGGAGGCTCGGTGCCGGATAATATGGAAGCCTTGCTAAGCTTACCCGGGGTGGGTAGGAAAACAGCTAATGTAATACTTTCAACTATTTTTTCTAAGCCCGGAGTTATTGTGGACACTCATTGTACAAGACTATCCAATCGTCTGGGACTTACAAAATCTAGAAACCCCGATATAATTGAACGGGAACTTATGAAAATTCTGCCAAGAAGTGAATGGGCGAATTTTTCACATTACCTAGTTTCTCACGGACGTGAAATTTGTCAGGCCAGAAAGCCTAAATGTGAAATTTGTAGCATTATGCCATATTGCG
Source organism: uncultured Ruminiclostridium sp. (assembly GCA_964449525.1). Classification (GTDB taxonomy): domain Bacteria; phylum Bacillota; class Clostridia; order DSM-8532; family DSM-8532; genus DTU059. The sequence continues at coordinate 1,805 of CAYUZC010000019.1, read as the reverse complement.
CATATGTAAATAAAAATATAAAATAGTAGTAATGAAAAATGGGGGCTATAAATGCAAGTGAATAAAGAGATTTCATCAAGTCCGATGCCTGATGACATTATTTTTGCTTTGGATATAGGTACCCGTACCATTATAGGGGTGGTAGGTGTTCAAAAGAATGAACGCTTTTTTGTGCAAGCCGCTGAGATGATAGTTCATGAAAGCCGTGCTATGCTTGATGGTCAGATTCACGATATTGCTAAGGTTGCGCAAGGCGCTGCCAAGGTAAAAGAAGCATTAGAGAAAAAAGTCGGGCATAAGCTTACCAGAGTATCCATTGCTGCCGCCGGCCGTGTTTTGAAAACTTGCCAAATCAAGGTTGAGCGAGACATTGAAGAGGGAAAAGAAATAGATCAGCAAACTGTCAGTGCTCTTGAAATGGAGGGTATCCAGAAGGCACAATCAGAGATAGAAAGCAGTCTTTCTGCTTCTGAGAAAGATCAGTATTATTGTGTTGGATATAGTGTGGTTACATATTATTTAAATAATTATGTTATTTCAGCTTTGACAGGGCATAAAGGCCACAAAGCCGGTGTTGAGGTTTTAGCAACTTTTCTTCCCCAAACTGTAGTAGACAGTCTTTACACTGTTATGGACAGGGTTAATCTGGAAGTGAATTTTATAACTCTTGAGCCTATTGCAGCACTTAATTTGGCTATTCCCAAGGACCTACGCCTTCTTAATTTGGCCTTGGTAGATATCGGCGCAGGAACATCCGATATTGCAATAACCAAATCAGGCACAATCATTGCCTATGCTATGGTTCCCATTGCGGGGGACGAAGTTACCGAGACCATTGCGCAAAACTACCTTGTGGATTTTGAAACCGCAGAGAAAATTAAAGTTTCTCTTGCGGGCAAAGAAAAAGATATTGTTTTTACAGATATCCTTGACAATAAAGTAAGCACTAAAGCAGATGAAATTATAAACGTAATTAATCCAATAGTAGATAATCTTGCCATAACCATTACTGAAAAAATTCTGGAGCTCAACGGTGGGAAAACACCAAATGCTGTTTTTTTAGTAGGTGGAGGAAGCCAGTCAAGTGGTTTATGTGAGGCAATATCCAATGCAATAGGTTTACCTAAAGACAGAGTTGCCATAAGAAACCGTAGCATTGCTAAAAATATTGATACCGATGATTCCATATTAGATGGACCAGACTCAATTACACCTTTGGGGATACTTGTTACAACTGCCATGACCAAGGGACAAGACTTTTATTACGTTACAGTAAATGATAAGAAGATACGTTTATATAATGCGAGAAAAATGCTTGTATCCGATGCCCTGATACTGGCAGGTTTTAATCCGGATCAGCTTATCTGCAGGTCAGGCAAAAGTCTGAAGTTTAAATTTAACAATAAGGATAGAACCATCCGTGGAAGTATGGGCAAGCCTGCTGAGATATACTTGAATGATAAAATATCAGGTCTTAATGCTTTTATTGAGGCTGGGGACAAGCTCATCGTCACACCGGCAGAAAATGGCCGTAATGGTATGATTTTAGCCAAGGATTTAGCAGAAGAAAATGAGCCGATATATTTCAAATTTAATAATCAAACCGATACTATAAAGCCAAAGGTATTAATTAATGACAAGGAGTCATCTTTGGATACTCCTGTTCAACATGGAGACAGGGTTGAAATTATTAATGATTATAAGATTATGGATATCGCAAAGATCTATGAATTGGATCCGCTGGTTTTGGAGTTTTCCGTGAATGGTGAACCTGTCGATACAGAAGAAATATTGAAACCGGGTGA
>CAYUZC010000018.1:12712-15892 GCA_964449525.1 uncultured Ruminiclostridium sp. | reverse complement strand
AAACAGCGAGCCCCCGATAAACTCACGCAAAATTGAATTGTCTGGCACCTGATCCGATGGTGCCGAAGTAAAATAGCTTAAAAACTCCGTAAGTCGGCGTGCCTCTGCATATTGTGGTACATCACTTGTTATATCATTCAATAACGGTATGGCCAGTGGTTTTAACATCAAAAGCTCATAAACAAGCGAGGAGTTAAACATTACATCAGCCTCTTCCTGGAAGGGAAAAATGTTTTTCTCTTCTCCCTTTCGTACACTTGACCACATTTCAATAGTTCTGGGTGCAGGCGTACATCTATATCTGTTATCCCTAACCATACGCCTTATTAGCCTTAGATCAGTAGTTGGAATCCTATTATGCATATCAATACGCATTGATGTAATAGCACTTATATATATTTTGAATTTGTTTTCGTGCTTTACTTCACTGGTGAGTCTTGGGTTTAAGCAATGGATTCCCTCAATGACCAGTACATCTTCCTCCGACATTTTCAACCTTCTGCCATTATATTCCCGCTTCCCTGTGGTGAAATTATAAGTAGGAATTTCAACCTCTCCACCGGAAATAAGCGTATTTAAGTCCCTGTTAAAAAGCGTCAAATCAACTGTCTCCAAGGCTTCATAATCCGGCTTTCCATCTTCGTCAATTGGAGTCTCTGTCTTTTCCACAAAATAATCGTCCACTGATATATTAAGCGGTTTTAAGCCGTTTACCCTCAGTTGGATTGATAATCTCTGGGCAAAGGTAGTCTTTCCCGAGGATGAAGGACCCGCAATCATAATAACTTTTTTTTGGGGCTGGTTATGCTTGATTAAATCAGCTATCATAGCAATTTTTTTCTCATGCAAAGCTTCTGCAATAAGAACCAGCTCTTTAAGACCCCCGTTTTCAATTACATCGTTAAGCTTTCCTACATCCTCCACGCCAAGTATGTTAATCCATTCACCATACTCAGTAAAAATACTAAACAACTTTCTCGGTATTGGTACATTGGGAAGCGCCACAGGATTCTCTTTCTTAGGCACAACCAGAACAATGCCACCATTATCAGCCTCTACCGAAAAGAGTTTAAGATAGCCGGAGCTAGGCACCATATAACCATAGAAATAATCCTCAATATCATCAAATATATAAAGAGAAACATAGTCCTTCTCACGGTTTTCTATTGCTCTGTAACGATCTTCGCGGCCTCTTCTTAAGAATATTTCTCTGGCAGCATCGATAGAAACAATCACCTTGTTAAATGGTATATTCATTTCAACCAACTCTTGCATCCGTTTTTCAATACGATTTACATCTTCCGGTGTAACCTCATAATCCAGAATCTCGAAAAAGACCCCTCGGCTGACAGAATGGCGAATCTGTACCTCTAATTCAGGGAATATGTCGTGCACGGCCTTTATTAGAAGGAACTTTAAGCTTCGCTCATATATTCTTATACCATCTTCACTTGTTAAGTCTACAAAATCTATATTGCAATCACATTCTATGCGGTACGTGAGTTCCCTTATCTCATTATTCAGCATAACAGCTACAATCAAAGAATCCTTTTTGCCTTTTTGTCCCCTGATAAGTTCTTCTACTTTCGTTCCCTTTTTAGCATTTATCTCATTCCCGTTTAAACTAATACTTAATTCATTTTCAGCCATTGAAGCAAATTACCTCCTCATAATTCCGGATAGTTATATTATCCTATATTTACCCTCATTCATCAAGTTTAAGGTATTTCATCGTATAGTATTCCCAATAAAATTTTGCATTTAATACAATTAGTTTATTCTAACAAAAATGCTCATATTATAACATCTTTTATATTCTTTTATATCCTCACAAGTTATTACGCTTGTACATATTATATAAAAGGAACAAGCATGGAGGCATTAATGAAATGGATAATCTCAACATAGTAACAGTATATACGGGAAACAATTGTACCGGTGAGCCTATTATGATACCGTTTATGCCTGTACGTCCCGAGTTTGGCCAAGCTTATGTACCATACCAGCTCTATAATAAGATTTCTTCCGCGAAAGACGGTTTGAAAAAAGGAACGATATTCCCTGAACTTATAAAATAATTGATTTGGAGGTGTTTTTACGTGGATGAACAAACAACCCTTTTAGAGGAAATTATGGCTTATGATTTCGCTCTTTACGACTTACAGCTTTTTCTCAATACACATCCCTCTGATGCGAACGCTCTCCGGGACTATAAAATGGCCTTGGAACAATCCGAAAACATAAGGCGTCAGTATCAAAATAAATTCGGACCCCTGACCGCCCGATATCTGCCGAATACAACTTGCTGGCAGTGGATTAATGACCCGTGGCCATGGAACAATAAGGAGGTATAAGAAATGTGGCTATATGATAAGAAAACCCAATACCCTATTAAGATTACCAAAACTGATCCCAGAATGGCAATTGCCATACTCACGCAATACGGTGGCCCAAACGGTGAATTAGCAGCATCCTTGCGCTACCTAAGCCAAAGATTCTCAATGCCGACTAAGGAAGCAAGAGCGACATTGAATGACATCGGTACCGAAGAGCTTGCTCATCTTGAAATGATAGGCTCAATGGTTCATCAACTGATGGATAAGGTTCCGCCAAAAGAGTTAGAAAAACTACATGTAGACACAAATTACGTTATTCACGGAAGAGCTGTTTACCCATCAGATTCAAACGGTGTTCCATTTACGGCAGCCTACCTTGAATCTATGGAAGACCCTATTGCAAACCTTAATGAGGATCTTGCAGCCGAGCAAAAAGCCCGTGCTACATATGAATACCTGATTAGTATAGCAGACGATCCGGATGTAATAGACCCACTCCGATTCTTAAGGGAACGCGAGGTCGTTCATTATCAACGCTTTGGCGAAACTTTGAGAATAGTCCAAGAAACTATGGACAGAAAAAAATATTTCTAGTGAGTATTACTTATGTTTTGTATTTTTACCTCCATATTTTTACCCTTCACGTAGAATAAACCAGATTTAAGCTGGTTTATTCTATTATGTAAGAATCAGAATCAATTGATCCTAGAACTCCAACCAGACATTATGTTCCGAATTCACCGGTAAGCGTTCCGTATTGAAGTATGTGCCCGTCCATAGCCTTCATTACCTGAGACTTTCCTGCATCACTATCCAGCTCAAGCATCGTATCAAGCACAAATGC
>CAYUZC010000018.1:2402-12702 GCA_964449525.1 uncultured Ruminiclostridium sp. | reverse complement strand
AGGATCCACATCACCTTCATGCATATAACCTAAATTATCTTCCAATAATTCCCCCGCTTACATCTACAGTGGTACCCGTCATATAGCTGGAAGCTTTTGAAGCTAAAAATGTTACCACTCTCGCAACCTCTTCATTTTCGGCTATCCTCCCCAAAGGAATCTCCCTTTTATACCTTTCCATGTTTCTATCAAGAGTATCAGCTGTCATCTCAGTATGTATCATACCGGGTGCTACGGCATTGACTTTGATTCCATGGCAGGCAACTTCCTTGGCTAGGGAAAGTGTAAAGGTAACTACTCCTCCTTTACTGGCAGAGTAGTGAGATTTCCCGGTTTTCGACCCATTGAATGCAGCCTGGGAGGCTATATTCACAATATTTCCGGGTATTCCCCTGTTTATTAGCGAATTCACCATTTCCCTGCATGTAAGGAAAGTGCCCGTAAGGTTAGTCCGTATTACACTATTCCACTCTTCCAGTGTCATATCCTTTACCATAGATACAGGACATATCCCTGCGTTATTAACCAGGATATCCAGACCGGGAAATTGGTCTTGGACCTCCCTGAAAATATTCTTCACATCCTCTTCGCAATCAATATTACCCTGAACAGTAATAGCACTTACTCCGTAACGGTCTTTTATTTCTGAAGCAAGTAAGTTTGCCTTCTCCATATTGTTTTTATAATTGATGGCAATATTTGCACCTTCTTGAGCAAGGCTCATGCATATAGCATTTCCAAGGCCACGGGATCCACCTGTTACCAAAGCGGTCCTGCCCTTTAATCCAAAATCCATAAGAACAACCTCCCGTATATCAATTATCTAGCTTTTCTCACTTTGAATAAACCAGAATACAATCCTAGTTTATTCTTTTATATCAGATTCTCAGTAACTCAGCTGCATTTTTATATAATATCGCTTCCTCAGCTTCTTTACCTAAGCAAAGATCTTTGATTCTTTGTACTTCCTCGCCCTGTATTTTCCATGGCGAATCAGTGCCGAAAAGTATTTTTTTGTATCCATGATTCTTAATAATCCTCCGTTTCTGCTCTTCTTCCATATATCCAAGACAAAATGAAGTGTCAAAATATATATCCTTACCAACCAGATACTTTTCAACATCATCCCAGTACCTGAAACCGCCCATGTGGGCCGCAATAATTGTGCCCCCCGCAAAACTTCTGATTAATTTATTAAGTCTTTGTGGTGTACCATGAAATGGTCTATTAAACCCCAAATCCTCTCCGGCATGAAAAACAACAATCAAACCCAATTCAAAGGCCTTCTCATATATCGGATACATGGCTTCATCATCCACATAAAACTCCTGATATTCCGGGTGGAATTTAATCCCCTTTAGACCAAGTTCCTTAATTCTCTTAATCTCGCGTTCCCAATTTTTATATTTAGGATGAATACTGCCGAATGATATTATACTATCCTTCTGAACCGATGCCGCCCAACTATTAATTTTTTCTGTTTGTGATGGTTTTGTCGCAATATTCAGCAGTACCGAATAAGTGATGCCATACTTTTTCATCGACTCCGTTAAATCACTGACAGTTCCGTTTAACATCGCAGGGATATCAGCTTTTTGCGCTAATAATGGAATAGCATTAACAGCAATCTCATCTGTAAAGCAATGTGTATGAAAATCTATAACCACATATCTCGCCTCTCTTTTTCATTAATAACATAATAGCATAAAAAATCATCCTTTGTGGAAAATACTACGAACAGCACTAATTAATAGGAAGTGAAACTTAGTTTGAATGAAGGACTTGTGGTTCTGGTCAGATCTTTTATCGGATTTTTTTCTCTGTTGATTTTTACCAGAATAATAGGAAAAGAGCAAATCAGCCAGCTCACATTCTTTGATTATGTATTGGGAATTACCATAGGGTCTATCGCGGCATCGCTGACCACAGATTTATCAAGCCGAGCTTGGCCACATTGGGTTGGCCTTATTACTTGGGCTGCTCTAGGCTATTTGATGGAAATTGTTACTCTAAAATGGAGATATGTTGCAAAGGTCCTCGAAGGAGAGCCGGTCATTGTGATTATGAACGGTAAAATAATGGAGAAGGCTCTAAAGAAGGCAAAATACAGAATATCAGATATTCTCGAACTCATGCGAAATCAGGGTGTATTTGATCCTAATGAAGTTGATTTCGCAATAATTGAGTCTAACGGCCAGCTTTCTATATTAAAAAAGGCTGAGCATTTACCGTTGACTCCCAAGGATATGAATATTCCTGTCAAAAACTCAGGTATAAGTACCGAATTAATTTATGACGGCATATTGATAGAAGAAAATCTAAGACAGCTTAATAAGGACAAGGCTTGGCTTATGAGCGAATTAAAAGCTCACGGGATAAACAACGTCTCCGAGGTATTCTTAGTGACTCTAAACCCCGAAGGTAGCATTTATATTGACAAATATGACGACCACATTACTAAGGTGACTGATATAGGTGATTATAAAGGACCATTTTAGGAGGCGATGAATTGAGAAAATTTTTAGGAGCCGCAATACCTATAGCAACAATAATTATTTTCATGGCAGTGATGCTAAGTGGAAATTACTTAAAACAACCGTTAGGAAAGAATGACGACATACCAGGATTAATCGAATCTATTATTAATGATATCCGGGATGAACAATGGGACAGTGTAAGCGAAAAAACTGAGGAGCTAAATCACGCATGGAAAAAAGTAGTTTTTAGGGTTCAGTTCAGCTCGGAACGAAATGAAATAAATAATTTTAACATTGCTTTAGCGCGTCTTCAAGGAGCTATACTAGAAAAAGACAGATTATCGGCAATTACAGAGTTAAAAGAGGCTTACGAGCATTGGGATCAGCTTTCAAATTGAAGTAATAAAGAGGGTTGTCATTAGCTGACAACCCTCTTGTTAGTTTTCTTAATATCTGTATGCTTTTATTCCTGAGAAAGCTTCTTGTAACCTGCAAGTCTGTCATTTGCATTCTTCTCAGCGGCTTCAAAAAGTTCTTGTGCCACTTCTGGGAAGGTTTGCTTCAAGGATGAATATCTAACCTCGTTTTTAATGAAGTCTTGGAAGCTACCTGTGGGGTCTTTTGAGTCAAGAACAAATGGGTTCTTACCCTGTTCCTTATATTCCGGAACATAACGCCACAGATGCCAGTAACCTGACTCAACAGCAAGTTTTTCTCTGGTCTGAGTTCTGGCCATTCCACCCTTTATACCATGGTTAATACAAGGTGCATACGCAATTATAATGGACGGACCCTTGTGTGCTTCTGCTTCCTGAATAGCTTTCATGAACTGATTCATGTTTGCTCCCATAGCAACCTGAGCTACATATACATAACCATATGTGGTTGCAATCATGCCCAGATCTTTCTTCTTAATACGCTTTCCTGATGCTGCAAATTTTGCAACTGCGGCTGTAGGAGTCGACTTAGAAGCTTGACCACCGGTATTTGAGTATATCTCGGTATCAAACACCAGAACATTAACATCTTCACCGGAAGCAAGAACATGATCTAGTCCGCCGTATCCGATATCATATGCCCAACCGTCACCACCAAGAATCCACTGAGACTTCTTAACAAAATTATCACGATTCTTATTTAAGAATTCGACTATCTTTGTGCATTCATCACAGCATGGCTTATAGTTGTCCAAAGCTACAATCAGATCCTGAGAAGCTTTCTTGGAACCTTCACCATCGTTCATATTTGCAATCCATGCTTCACCTGCAGCTTTGAGATCAGCAGGAACATCCAATGCAATAAGGTTACTTATTTGCATCTCAATACCTTCACGAATCTGCTTAACGCCCAAGAACATCCCCAGACCAAACTCTGCATTGTCTTCAAAGAGGGAATTTGCCCATGAAGGACCCTTGCCGTCTTTATTAGCACAATAAACAGTAGCAGGAGCTGAACCACCCCAAATGGATGAACATCCTGTAGCATTGGCTATCATCATACGATCTCCAAAAAGCTGTGTAACAGCCTTAATATAAGGGGTTTCACCACAACCGGCACAAGCGCCGCTGAACTCAATCAGAGGTTGTGCAAACTGACTGTTCTTAACATTAGTTTTCGGAGCGAGATTATCCTTATATGTTACGTTCTTTGAAACATAATCCCAATGTTCAATTTCCTGATGTTGTGACTCAAGAGGCTTCATTACAAGTGCTTTTTCCTTAGCAGGACAAACATCTGCGCAGTTGCCACAACCGGTACAATCCAGAGGAGAGACCTGAATTTTGTACTGATAACCCTTGAACTGAGGTCCTTGAGCAGGAATAGTTGTCATTGTAGAAGGAGCATTCTTCTTTTCCTCTTCATTGAACAAGAAAGGACGAATTACTGCATGAGGACATGCCAATGAACACTGATTACACTGAATACAATTTTGTGATTGCCATTCAGGAATTGTAACAGCGATACCACGCTTCTCATATGAAGATGTTCCTGCTGGGAAGGTTCCATCCTCAGCGCCTTTAAAAGCACTTACAGGAAGGTTGTCGCCCTTCTGAGCATTCATAGGTTCCATTACCTCAGTAACGAATCCAGGCTTGTTTTGAGCCTGAACAACTTGATTAGTGTCTTGTGCATTTTTCCAGCTCTCAGGAACATTAATCTTAACTAAGGATTCAATGCCTGTGTCAACAGCTTTAAAGTTCATGTCTAAAATAGCCTGACCTTTTTTGCCATATGATGTAACAATAGAATCTTTAAGATACTTAACTGCATCTTCAAGGGGAATAACTTTAGCCAGCTTAAAGAATGCTGACTGCATAATCATATTAATACGGCTCCCTAGGCCGATTTCAACTGCGATATCAGTTGCATTAATGGTGTAGAAATTTATTTCGTTATTGGCAATATAATTCTTAATATTTGCAGGAAGCTTCTCTTCGAGCTCTTCAGGGCTCCATTGACAGTTCAGTACAAAGGAACCGCCCTTTTTAAGCCCTTCAATAAGATCATATTTTCCAACATAGGATTGGTTATGGCATGCAATATAATCCGCTTCGTCAATAAGGTATGTAGAACGAATCTTAGCCTTGCCAAAACGCAGATGGGAAACAGTAATTCCGCCTGACTTTTTGGAGTCGTAGGAGAAATATCCCTGTGCATAAAGATCTGTTTTGTCACCAATGATTTTAATGGCACTCTTGTTTGCACCAACTGTACCATCTGAACCCAAACCCCAGAACTTACAACGAATTGCACTAGGATCCTCAGTATTGATGCTCTTTTCTAACGGCAATGAAAGATTTGTAACATCATCAACAATACCAATTGTGAATCCATCCTTGGGTGAGTCTGCTTTAAGATTATTTATAACAGCAAAAAGCTGGCTCGGTTTAACGTCCTTGGAGCCAAGTCCATAGCGTCCACCGACAATAACAGGCTTATTGGCAACATCATAATAAAGGGATTTAACATCTAAGTAAAGAGGCTCGCCAAGAGCTCCGGGCTCTTTTGTTCTGTCTAGAACCGCAATTTTCTTTACTGATTTAGGCATAGCATCAAAGAAATATTTGGATGAGAATGGTCTGTAAAGGTGTACTTTCAGAACACCGACTTTTTCGCCTTTAGCTCTTAGATAGTCTATAACCTCTTCACAGGACTCAGTGACTGAACCCATTGCAACAATAACATATTCTGCGTTTGGATCACCATAATAATTAAAAGGCTTATATTCACGTCCGGTTACCTCTGATATTTGCTTCATGTAGTCATTAACAATATCAGGAATAGCATCGTAATATGTATTGCTGGCTTCTCTTGCTTGGAAGAAAATGTCTGGATTCTGAGCAGTACCACGGGTTACAGGATGCTCAGGATTTAAAGCATTTTTCTTAAATTCGTCAATTGCATCCCAATCGACAAGCTTTGCGAAATCTTCATTGTCCAGCAATTCTATTTTCTGAATCTCATGAGAAGTCCTAAAGCCATCAAAGAAATTTACAAAAGGAATTTTCCCTTTAATTGCAGAAAGATGAGCAACACCGGATAAGTCCATAACTTCTTGAACACTACCCTCGGCTAACATTGCAAAACCAGTCTGACGAGTAGCCATAACGTCGGAATGATCGCCAAAGATTGAAAAAGCATGAGAAGCTATTGCACGAGCAGAAACATGAAAAACAGCGGGAAGTAGTTCACCGGATATTTTATACATGTTAGGAATCATTAGCAGTAATCCTTGAGATGCTGTATAAGTAGAGGTAAGAGCCCCTGCTTGTAAAGAACCATGTACTGCTCCTGCAGCACCTGCTTCTGACTGCATTTCAACTACTTTTACTTTTTGTCCGAAAATATTTTTTTTGCCTGCTGCAGACCATTCATCAATTGATTCGGCCATATTCGATGATGGTGTTATGGGATAAATTGCAGCAACTTCGGTAAAGGCATACGATACATGAGCCGCAGCAGTATTACCGTCCATTGTCTTCATTTTTTTTGCCATGTAATTCCCTCCTTGAATTTATAACGAGTTATTAAATATCCCCCACCTCTAAGGTGAGTGGTACTCTTTCTTATTTCAGCGGAGCAATTCCCCCGCTTCGAGTGAGTATCAATTGCTTAAATAAATGTACTTTGTATACACAAAAAAAGCAACATAGTTATCTTAATCTGGCTGTTCAGAGTATATTATATCATATTTTTAATTGCTAACAAGTAGAAATTAGATAATATATTTAAACATAAATATGGCTCCCTGATGAAACCATTAGAAATCGATGAAATATCAAAAAAACTTTTTATACTGTCTTATTTTCTTTTTGTAATCTTCTATGTCTGATTGGGTAAGCATGTTCAAAGGAGCTTTGACGGCATTGATAACCATGCTGTTATTGATTCCCATTTCTAAGCGTTCAAGCAACTTCTCAAGCGTATCACCGTCATCCGGAAAGGTGGCTCCATAAAGACAGAGTTTTTTATGAATACCCACCTTCTTCACTTCATTTTTGAAAGCTTCTCTGAATTTTCCCTCCAGTGTTGGGACGTGGCCCTTATCAACAAAGGGAAAGGCTATAATAAAGGTATTTTCATCCATTAGGAATAACTTATCCGTATCTCTGATAAACCCTTTTGTAGTATTTATTATCGATTGAACAATCCCAGGTTCATTCCCGCTTAGATATGCCAGAATGAATGAAATTGAATAATCCCCTCGTATGGCACGTTTAAGTTCTAATCTTAAAGGCTCCTTAATGCTAATGTTTTCCTTAATCATCTCAGAAAAAAGTGTTACTTTTTGTTGTTGTGGCATATGTATTATGTCATAATAACTAGACATTCTATTTTGAATTGCTTCCGCGTAAGTATCAACATTCTTTGTTAAAAACAAAATATCTTTTATACCCAATTTCATTGCAAAATTTACTGTTTCGTAAGTATCCTTATAGACTATTGCCAACACAGGAACAGAGGGATAAACAGACTTGATTCTACTAGCAATATCATTTACATCATTCATGTTATCATCAGTAATTTCAATTACCGCAAGAGCAATAGAATCTCCAAATGCATCAAGCTTTATAGTCATATCATCAATATCAATTATCTCCAATACACCTATCTGAGCTTTTGCTATAGACTTCAATAAAATATTTTTAATAAAACGATTTTTTATATTTAATAATACATTTTTGTCCATGAACGATAAGCCATCCCTTGCTTATTGATACTCTAATAGAAGGTTATTTAGCTTTTTAATTATACCATTAACCGGTATTTTCTACAATTATAAGTATACCGAAGAATGTGTTTAACAGTATAATGATGAATATGCTTGAACATGCTTGTTGCTAAGCGGAGAGAATGTTATAATAAATTTTGGTTAAAACATAAATAGATATTCATCTTAAGTATATAATTTGTTTATTTAAAAAATGGAGGTAACACAATGGCAAAATTAGTCGGAAATGCAATGTTCGGTCAGTCGGGAGGGCCTACATCTGTTATTAATGCAAGCGCTGCAGGTGTATTTACCGAAGCTCTTAAAACTGATTGTATTCCTAAAGTATATGGAGCCGCATATGGTATCCGCGGAATACTTGACGAGAAATTCTATGACATTTCAATGGAGGATCCTAAGGAGCTTGAACTTCTTAAAACAACACCTTCTTCTGCATTAGGTTCAGTAAGGTACAAGCTGGCTGATCCTGATAAGGATGACACAGACTACAAAAGGATTCTTGAAGTCTTTAAGAAATATGATATCCGTTATTTCTTCTATAACGGCGGTAATGATTCAATGGACACTTGCAATAAGATTAGCAAGTTTATGCAAAAGTCAGGATATGAATGCCGTGTTATGGGTGTTCCCAAAACAATAGACAATGATCTATTCGCTACTGATCACTGCCCCGGTTACGCAAGTGCAGCAAAATATGTAGCAACATCTACCATGGAAGTTTATCATGATGCTCGTGTATATGATACCCCAATGGTTTGTGTCCTTGAGGTAATGGGCAGAAATGCCGGTTGGCTTACAGCAGCTACCGCGCTTGCCTCTTACAAAGGTGCAGGACCTGATCTTATTTATCTTCCTGAAATAGATTTTGAAATGGAACAATTTCTTGTCGATTGTAAAAAGATTTATAAAAACAATAACCATAAGCTTATTGTTGCAGTATCAGAAGGAATTAAGGATAAAAATGGTAAGTACATTTCAGAATACGGTTCAGATCTTGCCAGCACAAAGGATTCCTTCGGGCATGCACAATTAGGCGGAACTGCGCAAGTTCTTGCTAATATATTAAAGAATGAGCTAGGCTGTAAAACCCGTGCGATTGAGTTTTCATTACTACAAAGATGTGCGGCTCACTGGGCTTCAAAGACTGACGTCGAGGAAACCTTCACCGCTGGGCAAAAAGCTGTTCAATATGCTGTTGAAGGAACCACAGACCACATGGTCGCTTACGAGAGAGCTGAAAAGAACGGCAAGTATTCCTGTAACTATATACTTGTAAATCTTTCAGCCGTTGCTAATACAGAAAAAAGAATCCCCAGAGAGTGGATTACATCTGATGGGACAGGCCTTACTCAAGATTTTATCAATTATGCATTACCCCTTATTGAGGGTGAATCCAAACCCCCAATCGAGGATGGACTGCCTAGATTTGCCAAACTCAAGAAGGTTTGGGCAAAATAAAAGTACCGATTGCTGTCGGGCATTAAAATCTTTATTTATAAGTAATAATAAGTGTAATGTAACAGGGATTGTCTTTACGACAATCCCTGTATCTTTAATCAATTTTAGATTTTATTTAATGTTTTATTGTTTTACCAGATTCTATATCGTTTATTCTTCCCCATGCATATGATGCCATTTCTGATCTGGGTGCAACCTCAGTTACTACTCTAAAGCAATGCAATGCTTCTTTTTCAGCCTCTTCCTCCGAAGGATATTGGGATAATGCAATTGCTTTTCCACCGTAATAATAAACATTTATTAGTATATTCGGCTTTAAATCCAACTCCTCGATAATACCAATAGCCATCCTGAATTCACTGGCAGCTTCCTGATATATCTCGAGAGATTTGGAGTTTGAATTGGATCTATAAATTTCTCTTCCCGACTCATAGAACTGAGACACCGCCTTTGGTTTGCATTCATTATTGAGGGCGTTAATCTCCGCTTCAATTTCTTCCGGTTTTTCAAGTCCTAACAAGTCCCTTTCAATCTGTATAACTACATTCTTATAATCCCCTTCATCAGCCAGTTTTTGGAGGTTCCTCAGTATTTCGCTCCAATATGCATATTCCTCTATCTGAGTCTGCAGCTTTTTTTCATTATCCGTGGACTTTTTTAACGCTTCATTTGCGTCTTTTAGCCTATCCGCAAGCTCAACTTTTTCTTTTTCCAGTTTCTCAATTTGAGGAGAAACACTCTCAACTTTCTTGAAAAGGCCACCAAATTCAATATTTATAGGACTGCTTGCAGGGACCAAAATCCAAATGATAGATAATAGAATAATCCCAAATAAAAAACCCAAAATATATTTTATGTAATATGGACTGTTTTTCTCCGGAGACACACCGCTTCTTAACCAAGATGCTGTATCTGTTGCGACCTTTTTAAACTTTTTATTTCTGGCATTATTTTCGATACCTTCATTTGGAATTTTGCCATCCAGTTTATCTAAATAATTTGATGCCCGTAAGCTGTTATCTTCCATTTTAATAACTTTGTTAAACAATCGTCTGGCGCTAGCTTCATCATCCAGACTTAAGTAACAGATTCCCATAAGGTTCATGGCTTCATAAAATGCAGGATATATGGC
>CAYUZC010000018.1:0-2302 GCA_964449525.1 uncultured Ruminiclostridium sp. | reverse complement strand
ATTATACCGGATTTTTAAATTTTAAGTCAATCTAGTCATTCGCACCACAGCATTTTTTATATTTTTTGCCACTACCGCAAGGGCATGGGTCATTTCTCCCAACCTTTGCAACATCGCGCTTTTTAGGTTTTCTTACTCCATCATCACCATGAGAAGCCATAGTAGGTTTTGCAACCTGCTCCCGTTTAACAACGATGTTTTCTTTCTTTATATGAAGAATCATTTTAACTGTATCCTGCTGTATGTTTCGAATCATTTCATCGAACATATCGAATCCTTCGCGTTTGTATTCAACTACGGGATCATGCTGGCCATATGCTCTAAGCCCGATACCGTACTTCAACTGATCCATGTCATCAATATGGTCCATCCATTTTTCGTCTACGCTTCTAAGCAATGCTCTTCTTTCAATCTCACGTATAAGCTCATCACCTAATTCGACTTCTTTAGCTTCGTAAAGGCTATGGGTCTTCTCAATTATCGTATCCTTGATTTCCCCTGCGGTAACAGTCTCCAAATCAAAAGCCTTGGTTTCCAGCAAACCTTTGGGCAAAAGGATACTTTCAGCATAGGAGCCAAGCCCCTTTAAGTCCCAGTTATCAGGAATATCACTTTCCGCACAATACATGTTTACAATATTTTCAGCAATATTATCTATCATTTTCATGATGTATTCTTTAATGTTTTCTCCATTTAATACCTTTGCACGTTCGGAGTAAATTATCTCACGCTGCTTATTCATGACATCATCATACTGGAGCACATTTTTACGCCTTTGGAAATTAATTCCTTCAATCTTTTTCTGAGCACTTTCTATGGCATTGGATAACAATTTGGCCTCAATGGGTTGGTCTTCGTCCAATCCCAGAGCGTCAACCATTCTCTCCATACGTTCAGACCCGAAAAGTCGCATTAAATCGTCGTCTAAAGCAATATAAAAGCGAGTTTCACCCGGGTCACCTTGACGACCTGAACGCCCTCTGAGCTGATTGTCAATACGACGGGATTCATGTCGTTCGGTGCCTATAATTTTTAGACCACCGGCTGCTATAACTTGTTCCTTCTCTTTATCTGTCTCTTTTTTAAAACTTGCATTTAAGTCCTTAAAAATTTGACGCGCCTTCAGGATTTGCTCATCATCGGTTTCATCATAGCTTATTGAGGCAAGAATTAACGCCTCATCCATACCTTGCTTTCTCATTTCTTGTTTGGCGAGGAATTCAGGGTTACCACCTAACATAATATCGGTACCACGTCCAGCCATGTTAGTAGAAATGGTCACAGCGCTGTATTTACCTGCCTGAGCTACGATTTCAGCTTCCTTCTCATGATATTTGGCATTTAAAACATTGTGCTTTATTCCAAACTTTTTCAGGATTCCGCTCAACATTTCTGATGTTTCTATAGATATTGTACCTACTAAAACCGGCTGCCCTTTCTTATGGCTTTCCTCAATATCGCGGACTACAGCTGAGAATTTTCCGTTTTTTGATTTATATACAACATCATCATAGTCATTTCTTATGATAGGCAAATTAGTAGGAATCGGTATAACATCCAACTTATATATGGCTCTAAATTCCTGTTCCTCGGTGAGAGCTGTACCGGTCATACCGGCGAGCTTCTTATACATCCTAAAATAATTCTGAAAGGTTATCGTAGCAAGAGTTTTGCTCTCATGCTCAACCTTTACCCCTTCTTTTGCTTCAATCGCCTGGTGTAATCCGTCTGAATAACGACGTCCGTACATCAGTCGACCTGTAAATTCGTCGACAATAATGACTTCTTCATCCTTAACCACATAGTCAACATCATTCTTCATAAGGCCATGTGCCTTTAATGCTTGATTTATATGGTGAGATATGGTCATGTTCTCAATATCGGAGAGATTTTCTACACCGAAAAATTTCTCTGCCTTCTCTATTCCTCTAAGTGTCAGAGTCGCTGTATGTGCTTTTTCATCAATTATATAGTCATATTCTCGGTCATCAAGTTGTTCTTTATCATCGGTTTCTTTGAAAACTATCTTTGATAGTCTCCTTGCAAATGAATCTGCCTGTCGGTATAAATCTGTCGACTTTTCACCTTGCCCCGAAATAATCAAAGGGGTTCTTGCCTCGTCTATCAATATAGAGTCTACTTCGTCTACAATTGCATAATTTATACTGCGTTGGACCTTATTTTCTTTATAAACCACCATGTTGTCACGAAGATAGTCAAAACCAAATTCATTATTTGTACCATAGGTAATATCACAATTGTAGGCATCTCTCCTCGCAGCATTATCCATATCATGTACAAT
>CAYUZC010000017.1:0-15899 GCA_964449525.1 uncultured Ruminiclostridium sp. | reverse complement strand
GCATCATCCTTATCAAATTGCCAGTGATAAGCAAGGCGGTATACAGAATAGCAGGTTAACCAAACGGCCAATTCCTTTGGCTTTTTCAAATCGGGCATATCAAACGCACCGTCCGCAGAGCCAATTGTCTGAACAAGCCGGTTTTGTATAAGCTCCCATCCGATGTCGGATATGCTTTTGTCAGGCTGTTCTTGTATCATAATTACATACTCTGTAACCATGCTCTTTACCTGCCCCGCCAGAAATCCTGTAATTGGTCCTCCTATCGGAGCAAGAGCAAGGTCAAAGGCAATATCACCTATGAAGGAGAGAATCTCGGCACCGGTAATGGCCCGGTCCCACCAAAGAGCTTCGTTAAGATATGAATCACGCTCTTTGATTATACAATCATGAGCAAAGTCCCAGATTTCTCTTCGGTATATTTTCAAGTCTTCAACGCCGAGCAGATATCGATTAAGGGCAAGGCTTTCTAACTTGCTCTTTCGATATTCGGGCGGCATAAATACCTCGATAACCTTTTTGCATGCTTCAAATTCCTTTTCAAAATTCTCACTGTACTGCTGGGTATCGGGAAGAAGTGTCATATCGGACTTATATAAGTACTCTTTTGAGGTTGCAGTCAGAGTCCCTTTTACCGATGTGAGTGAAGGATAAGGCGTTTCGGCCTGAAAAACAAAATTTGTAATGTGTTTAAGGTTGCTATTTTCATCGAGGCTAATTTTCATTCCTATTATTTTATATATGTCCGATTCATCTTCAAAGTGTATCTCCACATCCTGAGGCGCAACTTCGTCCAGAACGCCTTCGCTTTCGTTCCAAATACCTAGTGAAAAGCCGATAAGAGTTTTTGCCATTTCATTGTTTTCGTCCTTATAGCCACGAATTTCCTTAGGCTTACCCCAGAAATCAGCGGCCATTCCTTCAAAGCACTGAATTACAGTAAAAGATGAAGTATAGGTTTCATCTTCGCATACAGCCGAAAGCTTTACATCAAAGCCTTTTTTAAGCTGTTCGAGATTTTCTGGCTTTTGGGAATTGTCGGTTACAAAAATACGATAATTTTTCTCACCAAGTGGTTCAATCTCAACTAAAAATTCTGTATAATTGCCTTTTACCGAAATTATAGGTGGTTGGGGGAAATCCACAGCTTTACAGTCCATAGTAAGTTTCTTACCGCTGCCTCCCAGAATATACATTTGATTAGTTCCTTTGTGCCCGGAATATTCTATGTAAGGCTCACCTGTTATCCGGAAGGTGATGTTATTAGTGAAACTGCCCTCATCAGAGGAAAAAGATATTGAAAGAACACCTGAATCCTGAGCTTGCTTAGGAGCCGAAATCATTGCCTGTTGGTATCCTCCCAATGTTATAACCTCACCTATTTCAAAATCAGATGAATTAAATGTAAGCATGGAGGATAAATCCGGACGGTCAATTTCATTGCCTTCCGGTGTAATTTCTACAATGCGCGCATATACCGGAACAGGTTGATTACCGGCTTTTATGTTATCCCCGAAGTCTTTTTTAAACTTCATTTGATAGCGGCTATTCTTTTTTTCTTTACTGTCGCTGTCATTAGCACCGGAGCCCGCTCCAAGCAAAGCTGCTGCGCCTCCGAGAATTGCTATTGCCAGTGCTTCGGGTATTGGAAGAGCAGTTTCGCCGGATTTGCTGTCAGCATCTGTATCGACGCTTTCATGAACGCTTCCCGGTTTTTTGTTATTCACTTTTATGTCGGTGGTCTTTTTAGTATTAAAGGTAATTGATTTATCGTAACTGTTATACAACGATTTGAAATCATTTTCAGAAGCATTAAACACTTCTCTGGCTTTTGTTTCTAAAAACGCTTGATTTTCAGACACTCCATAAGTGCTCCCAGTATATTCATAACCAATTTCAAGCGACGCATAGCAAGGGCCGAGCTTTTCATATTGCTTTTTATCGGTAAGAGTCTGATCATCGAGGAAGGCATCTTGTATAAACCACAAAGTGGGCATGGGCATATCGGTTATATATAAGAAAATACTCCCATGACACTGGATACTATAACCTCCGCTTTCCATTGCTTCCTCAGCGTAATTTCTTGTGATAACAGCCGGATAACCTGCAAATGTAGTCTCTTCTGCGGTATATTCATAGTTCCCGTCAGATTGGTTTTTTGTATTCCTAGGGTAAACATATGTCATAAACTGTTGAGGACTACCCAGCATATTACTTCTCAATTCCTGGGAGGGAGGAGTAAAGAGAACAGCCGATTTTATATAGGTATATTCCTCATCCTTCATGACTTGTTTTTCGGCTTTTTTTGAGGTTTCTTCTGTAGGAAGCCCTGAAACATTTGTCACGTATAAATCCTGTTGAAGTAAATCCCCTTTTGTGGGATTGAGCTCAGACCATATTTGTACACCCAATTCACTTATAGCAGAAGAGCTATCATCATCGGATATCTTGAATGTCCCTGTTCCTTGGAACAGCTTTTCGCCATTATACTCCCTTGAGTTATAATAATATAAATCCGGATCATCGTAGGGGTAGCCTTTTTCTGAGGCTAATACCGGAAGATAAAGCATAAATGTCATACAAAGCAATATTGATAAACCGGCGGGCAAAAAGCGCTTCTTTCTTTTTAATATCATAAAGCCGCCTCCTTTTTACCTGTAAATGAAAGAATGATTTTCACAATCAATAAAATAGCACCGGCAATATAACCGTTATAAATGCCGGGAATAACACTTACAGCAATAAATACAAGAAATCCGACCGTCCAGCCTTGCATTAAGGAAGAAATTCCTTTACTGTGCATTTTGGGGAGTAAGGCTGAAAAGAAACGTCGCAAAAAGCCGTTGTTCACAAGTGCCTGAGCTGAAAGTGCAAATCCGGCTATCATTACTATGGAATTTTGCAAGGTTGAAGATATTATAAGATTTGATGCGATCAAAGAAGCTCCGGCGCCAATTATCATGGGATGTAGAGTTCCTTTCTCACCCTTGAACAATGCACTGAATTGTCCAACTCCGCCTTTCAAGTTTTTGAGAAATCCTTTTCCGGCAATTAATTGAACGATAAAGGCTGCAAAAATACCTTTGCCGATTGTGCCACCGACAATACTGCCGCGAGCAGCAGTCAACCAAGATAGAGTTTTAATAAAAGGAGGAAATATATCAAGAGAAGCTAAAATATTTACCAGTAGCCATATAACCGTAAGTATAATGACCGTAATCAGACGTTTTTTATTCCCCAGAGTTCGTTTAAAACCCGATGCCAGATTTTTGAAACCAGATTTTAACACCAAAAAAAGACTTTCCTTATCAGGGGAGGCAAAAGGGGTAAGCTCTAACGGCAATGAAAGTTCGCTCACGGTTACAAGAGCAGGAGCTGTTTTTGTAGAAATATTTTCTGGGATAACATTACCACACACAGCACAAAATTTTGCCCCAATATCCAGAGATGCACCACAGCTTGTGCAGAATTTGCTCATTGAATCACTTCCTCGTTTATTATTTTCCCGAGTATAATGGTGTTAATCACCGATTAATATTATTAATGAAATCATCTTTTAATAAAAATAGAGAAAAGATTTAAAGACAAACAAATATTTATATTATGCCTGATTAGTCTTGCCTTATTTGTTCATTAACGATAGTCCTACAAAATATTTTATAGGATAAAATAAGATATTTCATCGACCAAAAGGATGAGATTGAATATATTTCTTTTTATATGTATTATAAAAATGGTTTTTAGCGATTCTATATGTAAGCTTTATACAAAATCAATAATATTTGCATCGTAAGACAGCCTTTTCAGTTTATTTACGGCTATAACACAGCGGCTTTTTTCATGGTATAGTTTGCTTATTAAAATCGTCTCACCCTCGTAACCCAAAAGCGAAAAAGTAAATCCGTCTTTGTTTTCACAAAGCCTAAACATGGGAGGAATTAATTCTTCTCCAATGTCGCAGAGATCTGCAACGGCTGCTGTTTCTCTTATGCAGGCGATATTTTTTTCAAGATCGGAGCGGCTTCCAAAACTCCCAGAAACGACAATGGCTTCATTCATGTCGTCCTTAAAAATAAAGTAATAACGTCCAACTGCGTTTTTCTTAATTTCAAATGCAGCCCGAATCATTCATACACCTGCCTTCTTTTAATTTCAACTCTATTGTACGGGCTTGGTCAGTCATTTCGACAGTACCATTGGTCACTTCAATAGTCATTAGGTTTATTTTTAAGTCATAAAAAATGACTCTATAGTCACAACACAGTGACCTGATGAATTTACATTGAGTTGAGCCGGCTATTGTAATATAATTGTGCCAAACCAACTATTATAATAAGAAAGAAAGATTGAAAGTATGGACGTATCGGATAAGCTGGCATTTGAAATATATACAATCAGTATTTTTCATATTATCGCGCTTATTTTGATTTTTTCCTTCAGTCTGTACATATTTTTCCGTGCAAGAAAAACACCTCTACTATATAGCTATCTGACGGTTGTAAGTATGATAGTATTATGGATGCTTTCGAAGCTTTTAAAGACGGTAGCACCCTCGATAGAATTACGTTGGTTCTTTATTGTTACCCAGTATTTTGGTGTGGATTTTCTAGGAGTAAGCCTTGTGGTTTTTGCTTATATTTATACCACGGAAGAAGTACCTTCAGTAAAGAAACTTGTATTATGGACGGTCCTTCCGGTTTTATCATTTTTAATAGTACTGTCAAATCCTATTCATATGGGGTTTTACTCTTATTTTGATTTTTACAAAGATCGTTTCGGGCCATTGTTTTATCCGACACAAATAATACAGTATACCTATTTGCTTATAGGTATTATCATGTTATCTCATAATTTCACAAAGCAATATAGCTTTAGAAGAAAAAAAGGATTTGGAGTTTTTTTTGCTGCTATTTCCCTTTTGCCGCTTATCGCCAATTTTTATTACATTCTCTTTAAACTTAATGTGTTATCCTGGTGGCTCCCTTTTCCCGTATTTGATTTTACACCGATTGCCGGTTCGGTAGCGCTTATTATTTTTATGATACCGGCTCTGACCTTTAGGTTTTTTGATATGTCACCGGTCTCATATGGGAGGTTATTTGAAATCATGCCTCAAGGTATTGTGTTTATGAATAACAAAAGGGTACTGTATGGAGGAAATAAAGCTTTTTATGAGATGTTCACGCTGAAAGCCAATACTATTGGATTGAATGCATTTATACATAATAAATTGGACCTAAACGAGAGCGAACATAATGATTTTTTGTCATTTATATCAGCAGATCAAAGTGTGGGCCTAGAACTTAAGCTTCAGAATGGTAAAGTCTGTCGGATAACAAGGGGCTATCATAAGAGCGGTAATATTATTCTCTGTTTTGCTGATATAACTAAAACTAAACAAAACTTTGCTTTGCTAGAACAGCAAAATACTGAATTAAGTGAAGTTAATCAAAGGCTGGATAAAATGGCCGAAAAAATAAGGGTATTAGCTATAACCAAAACTAAATCAAGGATGGCACAAAATGTTCATGATATTCTAGGCCACAGCTTGACAGTGGTTATTGGAACTGTAGAGCTTGCTGTAACCGATGAAGATGACGATATGGCAAAAGCCAAACTGGAACAAGCCGAAGAACTACTTTCCGGTAGTCTTAACGATCTTAGGGGTTCCTTCTCGGGAGGAGAATACAAAAGTGGACAAACTTCTCTTACATCGGCGATTGAGCATCTGAAAAACGAGAATATCCGCGTGGATTTTATCGTACACGGAAGTGTTTTTGAACTCAAAGGGGCTATAACTGAAGCAATATTCAGGCTGTGTCAGGAAGCGGTGACTAATGCCATTAAGCATGGCAAAGCTGAAAGTATCCATATCATACTTCGCTATAAGCCTAGGCTTGTAGAAGTGTTTGTTGTTGATAACGGTCTCGGATGTGGAGAGATTGTAAAAAACTACGGTCTTCGGGGTATTGAAGAGCGCTTTTCAGCCCTTTCAGGCAGTGTAGAGTTTGGTTCGGACGGAGAAAAGGGCTTTAGCATTCATGGCATAATTCCTATATAATTCCATTGTTTATCGAGAAGACAGATATCTCGGTTCGGTCTGAAAGACCTGTAACCGACAGAATCCTGGAAACTTTGTTTTTAATGGTTCCTTCGCTGTAGTTTAGTGCAGAAGCAATATCTTTATTAGATTTTCCTTTGACAATTAGCTTCATAATACTTATATCAGTCGCATCAAATACCATATCATCAATTTCAAGCTTTTGGTCCTTTGATTTTTGAGAAAAAAGGAGAGCATCCTGCAGAGTTTCCAGGGCTCCCCTGTGCAAGAGGAACATATTGTTATAGATGCTCTTTACTGCTAAAATGAGTGCATTGGGTGTCATTTCTTTTATTAGGTATCCGTCAGCACCTAGCGTTATAGCTGTTTTTATATTTTCATCTCCTTCAAATGTGGTGAGTATAGCCACCTTGGTATTAGGTAAAATTTCTTTTATTTCACTAAGGGCTTCAATGCCTCCTTTATAAGGCATTTCAATGTCAAGAAGCGCGATATCAGGTTTGTGCCTAAGGCACTCAGCAACCGCTTCTTCTCCGTTTGCACAAGATGCCACTATCTCAATTTCACTGTCTTTTGTAAGCATTTCTTTTAGCATGGAGCGAAACAAAAGTTGATCATCGGCAATTAGAACTCTTATCATGGGAAGTTACGTCCTTTCCGGCAATCCGGCTTACTGAGGCACGGACATCCTTGTAAATACTTCGGAGCAGATTTGATAAATCTTTTATGTCAAGCTTGTGGGTTTTTTTTATAAAACTGTTGTCTCGAATATTACTAATCATTGAGATGGATGCTTCTATTTTCTCGATGAGTGACGATTGTAGCTGTCTTAAAATAAGCAGTCGTTCTTCTTCAGCTTCAAGAGCACCTGCAATTTTAACGTAATGTGTAAGTTTTTCATTTGCTTGTATCAAAAATGAATTTTGTTCTTTTAATTTGATTTCACTTTGTCTGATAGCTGATATATCTTCAAACAAAAGGGTATATCCGATTTTACATTGATTTGAAACAATAGGGGTGAGTTTTAGCATAAAATGCGCATTCTGCTCCTGAGAAAACAATTCACACTGAACTTCTTCGTCAATCGCACTTATCTCATCAGGGAAAGGCCATTCTCCATGATGCCTTGTTTTAAAAAAGAGCAGTAATTCCATAAGTCTAGCGGGATTTGGGTATAAGGACTGAAGCTTTTCGGGATGATTAATTTGTATTATATTTCCGCGGTAATCCACAACCAGAGCGAGGTCACAGATGGCGGAGAAAACTGCTTCAAGGTTGGGAGAAAAAATCTGATAGCCTGATGAATTGCGAATTCTGTCAGCCAAAGCTAAAGCGCTGAAAACCGCAATAGAGAGAATACATAAAGCAAATGATATATGAGCGGCTGTGGAGTATGAGACTTTAAATGGCAGCCCGATAATGACATTATCCATCATCAGGCAAAAAAGACCACAAAGTCCAAATAAAGATGATACATGAAAGCCTGTTATAAAAAGATTACGCTTATGCCGTAAAAAAGAGTAAATATTTATAGCGCATAAAAAAAGAGTAGCAATCAATAACATAATACTTTTTATAATGATGAAAGGATCAAGAGTTCGCATTTCAAACTCCTTAAGAACCATTTTTGTTTGTATGTTTATTCAAGAGTAACCAAGTGTTTTATAACATTATACAACTTTTATATCCAAAAAATAAAGATGAAAGTGAATAAAGTCGTACTTTTTGAATTTTAACTTCGAGTCATTCTCTATGACCTCTAAGTCATTCTTGATGACCTAATTGTAATTTTTTGTTACGAAATGCATGACCCCTAGCACTTATAGAGTGACCTTGCACGATGATAAAATAAGGTGCTTGTAAAAGCAACCTTTAGTTGCAATGCCATAACATTATTATGTAACTATCGGTCAAAAACTGACAGACGGCTGGTATCCATAAGGAGGATAATTATGAAAAAAATTTTTACATTGCTAATTGCATTCGTGTTAACCTTTTCATTAGTTGCTTGTGGCAGGACAATTACAGATGAACCCAAACCCGAAACACCCACAAAAAGTGCTACTTCGGAGAGTACTACTCCGAAACCCGAGCCAGCTTCTAAAAATGAATCTACTCCTATACCAAAACCTGCTGCAGAAAAAAGCAAAAATTTTGGTAGCCTTGAAGAAATATCAGATTTAGTTGACGAAGCGGTAGAACTCTTAGATGATGCCACTTATGATTTGGATGATTTTTCATTGATGGTACACTTAATGCCTGCCAGCTTTGTCAATTCCACCATAGTTATGGGTACCTTGTTGGATTATGCTTTTAGTGGAACACAGGATACATATACAAATGAGCGCACCGAGATGCCAAGTGGTAATGGTGAATATGAAAGCTCACTTAAAAAAAATGGTAGTGTATACACTTGGCTATACAATAGCTATCTTAATGAGGGTTATGAAACATATCTAAAGCTTACTTACGATACCGACAGCGATTTTGTGGAAGTATTCCGTGATGGTAATGAAAAAGAAATCAATAAGAGTCATGTTCAAATAAAGCGTTTGGGAGATAATGCTTTCTGTGCCACCTCATGCGAGTTAAAAGTCGACACATCAAAGGCAACTCAATTGATTTTGATGGGTAAAGATAATGAAGTATACTATGGCTACCGTATAATTGATACAACATCTCTTTTGTTACCTGTAGATTTAAAGGTATCCAATGTAACAGATTGGGATTCGTTAAGCAATGATGAAGAGTATGATTTTTCCCTGACATATGATGGTACAAATTTAGACTATACCGGAAAATAGTCTTGTTTAAGCGCCCACATAACAGTGCTGCATAAAGAACAATATTTAGGGAGAAAATAAATGAAATTAGGGAAGAATAAACTTGTACTTATAGGCGTTGCTGGTTTAATAGTAATCTTGACTATAGGCGGGCTTTTATTAACATCAATCAATAAGAAAAAAGCATTAAAAGCTGATTCATCGGAGACTCAAGGTGTAACGGATGGTGCTCTCGTTTTTGACGATGAGCCCGATACGGTATGGTTTTTTAATAAAGAGGTCTATGATAATTGGTCGGTTCCGGTTCCCATAATTAATCCTATGGGAGAAGAGTCATCTTATCAGCTTCTTGAATACAAAGAGGATGATAGCCTAAGTCTCGATTATTACTCAAATGATTTATATCCTACAAGTCGCTTATCATATGGGAGATTATGGCGTTTTGAAATGGAGAAGGTGCCCAATGCCAAAGATGAGGATTATTCTTTCTATATGAGGGACTTTGAGCGCTACCTCATCGACATGGGAGGTAAAAAAGAGGGATATCTTACAAGTGGTATAATTTTTGTTATCGAAACACCCGAGGGTGTTCAATGGTGGGGGACTATTGAAGAAGAGAATGAATTCTTTGCTATAGAACTCGTTGAAGAAAGAAGCTTGTTGGCAGGTAAAACCCTAACTATCAACACTGCTGATCATCCCAATCAGGAAATATTTTTTACAACATATAATACTCAGGGCGAGTTTTCAAGTGCCGAAGTAAAAATTCCAAAAGGTCGAGCGAATATTTCAATCAGCCAAAAAATGACCTATGAACCTTACACACGCTATCAAAGCTATGATACGCTTCTTGATTACGAAAAAGAGGATTACTATCGTCTTAATGATTTGCCTTTAGACCAAACTAATAGTATTTGGAAGGTTAACTGGTATGACGACCCCGGAACGATTGAAATTAAGCTTAATTCAATAGGAAATCTTGTTCCCATTGAATCTAACGATAATTTGGGCGCTCTTGTAATAAGTGCTCAACTAGCCCATCACATAAAGCTTTTTCCTGATGGAATTGGTTCATATGTAGACCATCCTGAATATACCGAAAATATGCAAATTGATCGCACTGAAGATGGAGACTTTATCGTCTATTTGCCAAGTGGCATGTGGCGTGCGGAATTGGCTCCGCAAGTCGGTAGTCTGGTTTCTAAATACTGTACCCAGTTTATTCCGGTTCAGGCAGGTCATATGACACGTGTTGAAATGCCCTATCTTCTTGAAAAGGCGCTTCAATCCAATGCAAATAATGAGATTTCCACAAGCGGACTTCGTATTGATGAAGTTATTGATCTGGATAGTACGGTAGAGGTAGAATTTACCCTTGTAGATTCACAGGCCAAGGATGTTCTGCCAACTATAGAGAATACTACTGTTTTTGAGAGCTCTGAAGCCGTTAATCTTATCGATATTACACCGGTTAAAACGCCTCCCAGTGTTGCGTTGCTTATCGATTCCTCCGGTTCAATGAAAGGCCAGATGGAGGCGACACTCAAGGCGGCGAAGGAGTTTATTGAGGGACTTCCCGATGGGACATATCTTAGAGTAATCGATTTTGATACCGACGTAAGAGTTATGGAAGGTGAAACAAAAGCCCAAGGTGTCGAAAGTCTTAAAAAGATTAGTGTTGGTGGGTATACCGCTCTGTTTGACGGTGTTATGGAGGGTATGGAACTGCTTCAGGATAAGGCACGCCCGACTTTGGTGGTTTTCACTGATGGAGAGAACGAATTGCCCAAAGAAAAAATCACCCCTGACATGACCACACAGGAAGACGTCATAAATTGTGTCAACAACGAGGATATTCAGATTCTTACCATAGGCTTTGGTAAGGAACATGATGGCACAGTACTGAAGAGCATATCAAAAGCCGGTAGAGGCCTGTATTTTAATGCAGAAGATCAAATGGCTTTAAAAAAAGCATTTGATGCTATTAATGAAAAGATTCACTCTACTTTTGTTGCTACATATGAGCGGCCTACTCAGATAGCTCCCAGTGATGTACCCTTCGTCAATATTGTACTGGATGTCAGCGCATCTATGGACATGGCCCCCGATGACGATTGTGGATACAGAATGGAAAAAATGAAAAATCTATTCCATGATTTTATCACTGAACTTCCCGAGAATACTCAGATGCAGTTGATGAGCTTTAACGATCAAGTGGTTGTCAACCAGATGATGACTCCGGATAAGCTAAAAATTTTAAGGGCCTTGGGTATGCTAAGATCTGGCGGCGGAACAGTTATCATGGATTCAGTAAAAGCGGGGTATCAGAGCCTTGCTGCAATCCCCAGCTCAAAAAAAGTACTTATTTACTTGACAGATGCTGCCCTTAATGTCTCAAGCGATGAACAGGAATCTTTTGAGGCAATGCTTAAGGAGATGGCAGAGGAAGGCGTTCATGTTCTTTGGGTTGGCCTGGGAGAGGGTCTTAAAGAAGAGGATTTTAGGCTTGCAGCGGAATTATCAAAGGGAGCTTGTGCCATTACAGAAGACTCATCAGAATTAAAAAAAGCTATTGATACCTTGATGAACTCAGTTGAAAAAGAACCTAAAAATAAACTAAGCACACTTTCAGTAAGGGTTGTTAAGGAAGAGGAAAATGGTAAAATTACACCCTTTAGCGCAAGTGCTCTCGCAGAGCTTAAGCCCCTTCCCTTATCCGGTAAGGTTGAACTAAAGGATGCCGTGCGGTATGAGGTCGGGATTCCATTCGATCAGTATAATGCCAATACTGCTAAATTTTTAACTGGGGACCAGTTGCCAAAAGAGGCTGTCAAAATCACCAAGCGCCTGGAGCTAGATCGCTCACGACAGAATTCAGCCATGAGTATCTCGGCTAAAGAGCTTTTGTTTATGAGTGAATTCAATGGCGTCAAGGCTCCGTCAGAAAGTCGCTTTGCAGCACTTTTTGTGGAACTTAATCATATTTTACCTGAGCAGCAGGTAACAATTTATCCTGATGGCAGCGGGCACCCTGCTAGTTGGATGTCATCTAATCCCAAGGGTCAAACTACAACGGCAAAGGTGCCTTATGTTATTCCCAATGCATTCAATCACTTAGCCTTGAGCTTTAATAACTACAGTGTACATCCGTTGTCCACTGCAACGTGGATTGCTGAAAAACCCCTCGTAGCGCCGGGAGAAAATGCTATTGAGCTTTTACCCGATAAGCCTATTGAAGGAGTAATCGTTTTTACAGTACCCTCAGAACCTATGGAGCAGCTTTCTCTGCATTTTTATGATGTTGATTACGGTCATATTCACTTGCCGGTGATAGGAAAAATGAGCGGTCATATGGAAGGTATTGAAGATTTGCCTCAAGATGTGGGGGTTGAGCTTCATAAAGGTTTTTCCCTTTCAGTTGGGGAAGTAGAGGATGTCAAATCTTTAGGCAATCAGGTTCAAGTAAATGAAAACAATGTTTTTAAGTTGGTTAAGGGAAGAATTCAGACGCTGGTGCAAGCTAATCTTGCATTGAATCCAAAAGAACGCATACATCTTCTGTCACATACAAGCTGCGGCAATTTTTACTTGCCAATCCACGATGCTACAGAGCTTATTCCCTTTGGCATGCTTTCAGAGACTATGGTGTCACCGGGGGCTAACAACCGGGCGAGTTTTGCCTTTTTGATGCCGGAGCGCCTGGCGGGTAACAAAGCCAGTTTGTTTGTTGATTTGGTAGACGAGGATGTATTGGTTCCTACGCAAGATGGCGAAATATATGATACGGGAACTCCTCTGGCAACAGCAGCTCATGACTATTTTGATGTTAGCGTCAATAAGTTGTTCCGACTAGGTGAAGAGGGTAAAGAAGAATTGGTAATTGCGGATTTAACTATTTACGACCATAAAGATGGGTTTGCCAGCAGGGGTATTACAGACCTCTTCAGGCTGGTTCATAAGGACCATACTATTGAAGAATTACTTGTAGAACAAGAGGAAGAATCAACCTATGAAAAGCGAATGGAAATGGCTCTGAACTGTAGTGGGCTCAGTGGATTTGCTTCACTGGAATATCCTACAAGTACTCTTTTGATTGAGCCTGATTCATTGACGAGTTCTTTGGTTCTGGGCTTTGATAGCGAAGCCATCGTTTATGACGGCACCTCAAGAAGAGGACTGATAGCTTTTAGAGCGCCTTTGGATGAAGTATACACGTTACAGTCTTCACTGTTTAAAGACTTAAATATTCCAATATCAAAGTCCCAAAATTATTTGGACTATTTGAGTGAACATCTGGATATAGAAGTAGACAATACATATACTGAATCTCTTAGCTTAGCTATTGAAAGAGCTATTGCCCGTTTTGCAGCCCAAAGGGATGAGCTGAGTTTGGCAGCAAAAACACTTGAGTCTCTTGATCCGAATGCAGTGGTTAAACAGCAAGTAGATGTCCCCTCCGCGGTACTCTATGGCCATCAGAAATGGCAGGCAGTGGATTCGCTGGAAGCCCTTGAAAAACTCTTAAGATCGGTGAAAGTTATATATGAACCCAATTCACAAAATTCTAGTCCTTATACTTATACACATTCACCTGAAGCCATTATCACACAAGGTTGGGGCACTATTGAGGATTTAACTCATGCTGCCATCAGAGGACTATCTCGGTTGGGATATCCAACTAAACGCTTTGTAGTTGGTCTCAACAACAGGGGAAAGGATGTTATTGGAAGTTTTCTGGACTACAAAGACCACAATCTATACAATCTGCCAGCCATAAGCTTTAAGGCTGAGGGCAAAGATATTGTATGGCTGATGCCTTATATGAAAGATTTTTCAGAATGTTCATCTCATGGAGGTTTTGTAATGGATTATGATACCACCATGACTTCTAAAAGTATTCCTATCACTGTGGCCTATTTAATTGAACCAAATGGCAACAGCGCTTCTGATAAATCAGCCGATGCCGCTTCGGCTCTCAGCGGTTCAGACGCTCCGGCAGGGCCTTATTGGAAAAATGTTCTTAATGATAGTATGGAATTGGCAGACTTGAGCTTAGGTTGCTTTGACTTAGGCACAACTATTGTAGAGGGTGGGTATACACCTATCATTACAACCCAGGAAAATACGTATAAAGGCAATGTTTCCATAAATCCTGACAAATACAACATCTTGGGTATAAAAATTGAAATAGGTTTAAGCGATAATCCATTAAAGCATGTGACTATTTTCCCTGATAATGTTGGACCCGATGCTTGCTTCATTACGATTGGCGCTAATCTTCCCAATTTCGTAGATGGTGCCTATAATGTTTTTGCCAATGCCGCTGAATCAATTCATGAGCAGGTAGAAAATCCGAATGTTATTTCGTCACTTAAATGGTTTGCCCGTTCCGGAATAATGAAATACCAAGGGCTTCAAGATGCTTTTGAAAAGAAGCTTGCAGAAACATATGATTTGACGATTGCCCATATTTCAAGCGATCAGGCTGTCGTGCTTACTCAAATGGTCTATAACGGCAAGCACATAGCACAAATGGATCTTTTAAATCCTGTAACCAAGACGATCCAACATGCAGAGTTGTCTGATCAAGAGAAATTATATCAAAACAGTTATTATACTATGAGCGGACTTCACGCTTCCATTGCAGAATCAAAAGCAATACAGGGCGGTGTGGGATTACTGGAGATTTGGTCTAAACTTCCTGAAAATACAGATTTCATAGTCATTCCGCCGGTCACCAATGTAGAAGTTGAGAGAGAGCGCTTAAAGAAAATGGGTATGACCGATAGCATGGTTGATAGGTTTGATTATTATGATCGATTAATTGTCGTTCCGTCCAGTCCGGTAAAAATGTATGGAAGAGACCGCTGGGCATGGATAGAATTTAACCCGCATTCCTACGAAGTTATTTCAGTTTTAGACGATTTTACTCACGGTTCTATGGTTGAGAGTTCTATTATTGAAGCTTTGAAAAATGGTGCACAATACCTTGTAGGAGTTTTTGTCGGTGTAGATGTTTCTCTTTGGTCAATGGCTGGATTCTCTTTAGAAATCGATGAATATGAGGATATACGTAAAATGGCACAAGAATACGCACTTTCACTCAAACAGTTTTTTGGTGTCAGTAAAGGCCCTGTAGGCGTTGATATAGGAGGGAATGAAGCATCTTTGGGAATTGGCCCTATCAAAGGAACGATTGGCCATTCTGGATTGGATTGGGAAAAAAACTTAAAGGAAAACGTACTTGGATTTACCAACGGCTATGAAGAGGGAGTTATGATTTATTTTGATGTAACAAAATAAAAATCAAAAATGTCAAATTAATACTCTCAAACTGTCTTAAGCTTACCCGGTTTATTAAATGTTATTTAAGATGCAATAACAAGAAGATAGCAATGCGAATAATTGCTATCTTTTTTTACATATTTGAAATGACGGGGAAATTTAAATAATGACCGTTTTAAAGTGTATCATGAATTGATTTGGAATAGTAATTGTACGTAAAGGCCACAAATAGTAAAATGATTGTATAGTCTATATAAAATAGTAGATAGGGGGGGTTGACTGATGAAATATGCTGATTATTCGAAAAAACAATTACTTGATCGTATTGAGGAACTCGAGATATTGAAAGCTCAATATAAATCTGAGAGTTCGATTTTAACCGATTGAATAAGGCGGTTGTCTATGGCCTGAACCGATTGTGGGTTGGCTGGGTGTAGTTCCGCTTGCCGTATCGGCAGAAGGACGGTAAATTTGCTTCCCTTCCCTTCATGACTTTCAAGGTTGACAACTCCTTCCAAAGCATCAACAAATTGCTTTACCAAAAATAGCCCCAAGCCTGTTCCTTCGGCTTGTCTGGTAAGTGAGCTATCAACCTGGACAAACTTTTCAAAAATGGATGTCTGGTTACTTTCCGAAATTCCTATCCCTTCATCTGAAACCTCAACGGCAACCATGGCACACTGATCCAAAAAAGTTTTGTAGACACGTACGGAAACAGATTTTCCCTTAGGAGTAAACTTGATGGCGTTTGAAAGCAGATTGAGTAGGAT
>CAYUZC010000016.1:7470-16320 GCA_964449525.1 uncultured Ruminiclostridium sp. | reverse complement strand
AATACAGAAAAGCTCACAGTGAAAAAGTATCATTGTGAGCTTTTTTACTTTCTGGCCCGGGTGTTTATTTGCCCATGAATCTTTTTTGCCTTTATACTATTATATTTTTTTTTGATATAGGTGAATAGCTTATAAACGCCGACAATTAATTCTAAAAGAATCAGACCAATTATTACATAGATGAGTTCACGGTTTTCTGTAAGTCTTTCTTTTAAGACCTGACTTTTTGTTTTCTGCGGAAGAATCTCCCGGTCCGGATAAAGCTCAATATTTATGGCAGTATCGTCCTCAAGGATAAATGTCAACATTCCAACTACCGTATTTTTTGTAATAGGAAGTTTAAGTTTTGATTGGTCTACGTTTATGGCAATGTCTTTTATATAGTCCTGACCTTTTGGATAGACATACTCAATATCGGATGTAACAATAAGATTCAAAGACTGACCCTCTACAGTTATTGCCTGCTGACTGCTTCCGGCCGATACAAGAGTGCCGTATAGATAGTTATCAAAGCCGTAATTAAGAATATTAATAGAATCATTATACATACTTTTAGTAGGGACATCCAATAAAACACATACCAAGCGCATATTGTTCTTGGTAGCAGTTGTTACGATACTTTGAAAATCGGCATCATATTCTGCTGTAATTCCACCGTCGGTGCCCGGATAACTCCAGAACATATTATTTGTATTTGTAAGAACCATTGTTTTGCGGTCATCATACCAAGGCTTGGCCTGAGTAGTAAACAGTCTGTTAAAACTGCTGTTGGAAAGTGCATATTTCATGAGTATTAAAATATCATTGATGGTGGTATATTGTTTTTCATCGTACCTGCCTACACTATTTGTAAATTTGGTATTTGATAAGCCAAGGTTAACGGCATATTCATTCATTAGTTTCACAAAGCCTGTTTCACTTCCGCCAACATACTCAGCCAGAGTAATAGCAGCATCGGGAGAGCCTGTGAGCAGAAACGCGGTGAGAAGGTTTTTGGTTACATATTTTTCTCCAACTGTAAGGTTAAGCGTTGCACCTTCTGCATTGGCTGCGTCTTTACTGGCGATTATCAGGGCCTCGGCATCAACCTTTTCAAGTATAATCAGGGCAGTCATAATGCGGTTTGCCAAAGGTGAAAAAGATTTTTCATCTGAGGTTTTTGCAAAAAGAATCTGACCTCTGTGGGCATCAAAAAGAATCGCTGAAACTGCATCAGTCTGGGGCATATTAGTTTCATCATCAGCAAATGCAGTGTTTTCAAACGAAACTTCCAACCAAACGGTTAGTAATGCAATTAATAAAAATATTGTAATATAGCGCAGCCTTTTTTCCATTGTTAAACTTCCTGCTAATATTTATTGTAATATACCGACTTAAAATAGACGGTCAATAAAATTATAACATACCACTTTGCCGTGTCAATTAATGTAAAGCTGATATAAAGCAACCCAACATAAACTATTTTAGTACATTTCCCGCAGAATAGTCACATAGTTTTGTTATGAATTAGCCCATTTAATAAGAGGTAAATCAAACTTATTCATCAGGTTGGGGTGCTGAGGTAGTACTCTGAATGAATATCCGTACTCACCACCATCTAGTAAACAAACTGTGGCTTCATAAGAGTAGGTTGAGGCATCGGTCTGGCGAACCACTTTCATTTCTAGCGCCGAACCGTTAACGATATTGTCCTGTACTATAGGCCCGTAATAAACCTCAACTCGGACATCCTCGGGTTTTAGAGAAGAAAGTTGTACGGTTACATTCAAATTCAGCTCCTGTCCTGAGAGCAAACTATGATCTACAAGACCATGAATATCCTGATTTGCCATTATGCTTACCTGTGGCCAGCCTCGTTCTATATGCTGCTTCCAATCAATAAGGGAATGGATAAATTCATACTGAGATTCGCGGATTTTTATATTTCTGATAATTGCCGGGATATACATACCCTCGGTATAATCCTTGACCATGCGATGAGTACTGTAGACTGGCGCAAGGGATTTAATAGACTCCTTCATACGATTAACCCAGCCTACCGGAATACCGTTTTCTCTGTTGAAGAAAAGAGGTATGATCTCACGTTCAAGAGTCTCATAAAGGGATTTGCTGTCGGAATCATCCTGGTGCTGCTCGTTATCAAAAGGCGTATCGTCACCGATTATCCAACCATTCATGCCGTTGTAGCCTTCACACCACCAACCGTCTAAGATACTGAAATTCAGTACACCGTTTATACATGCCTTCTGACCGCTGGTTCCGCTTGCCTCTAAAGGGCGGCGAGGATTGTTCATCCAAATGTCGACCCCTTGTACAAGATGGCGTGCCACGGTCATGTTATAGTTTTCAACAAGGAATATTTTACCCTTAAAGCCCTCCCGTCTTGCGATATCATGGATGTCCTTTATTACTTGGTGTGCGGGATGATCTGCGGGATGTGCCTTTCCGGCAAAGATAATCTGTACGGGCATGCTTTTATTGTTCAGAATTTTTTCAATTCTTGCAAGATCTCGGAAAATAAGGTTTGCTCTTTTATAGGTTGCGAAGCGTCTTGCAAAACCTATAGTAAGTGCCTGGTTATCAATCTTGCTGTCAAGCTCATTCACTTCATGCAAGGGTACACCATTTTGCATATATTGCTTTTTGAGCCTGTCAGTGATAAAACGAATCATTTTAGTTTTCAAAGCATTATGAGTCTTCCAAATTTCTTCATCTGGGATATTGCTTATCTGTTCCCAAACGGCAGAATCAAATAACTTGCTCTGCCAATCGCTAGGAAGATGCTTATCGAAGATATATTTATAGCCCGGCGCCAACCATGTCATGGTATGTATACCATTAGTGACGTGGGTGATAGGAACCTCATCTTCGGGGATATTGGGCCAGACCGGATTGAAAATATTACGGGAAACGGCACCATGTAGTTTGCTTACTCCGTTTTTACGTCCGGACATATTTAAAGCTAAAGCTGCCATGTTAAAAACATTAGGATCATCCGGCTTAAGACCTAAGCTAATAAACTCATTGCGCTGTAGACCTAACTGACCCCAATAATTGCTAAAATAACGGTCTATCATATCTAATGGGAATATATCGTTTCCTGCGGGTACCGGAGTATGAGTAGTAAAAACAGATGAAGAGTAAACAATTTCCTTAGCCTCACTGAAAGGCATATTCTTTTCCATAACCAGCTTTCGGGCAAGCTCAAGAGCCATAAATGAAGAGTGACCTTCGTTCATGTGATATACTGTGCCATTGATACCCAGAGCGTCCAAAGTACGGATTCCGCCAATACCTAACAGGATTTCCTGTTGGATACGGGTTTCCCTGTCTCCGCCATAAAGTCTTTCTGTAAGGGATCTGTCATATTGATTGTTTTCGGGTACATCGGTGTCCATGAGATATAACTTTATGCGTCCTATGTTAATACACCAAATACGTGCATAGACTATACGTCCAGATAATTCAACATAAATTGTGAGAGGGTGTCCGGAAGAGTTATAAACAGGCCATACGGGCAGCTGTGAGTAATTCAGGGTTGTAAAATGAGTTTCCTGCCATCCTTCAGCATTAATATGCTGATCAAAATACCCCTGTTTATAGAAAAGACCTATTGCGGTAAAAGGTAGACCCAAGTCGCTGGCAGTTTTACAATGGTCTCCTGATAAAACACCAAGACCACCTGAATATACCGGCAAAACCTCGTGTAGCCCATACTCGGCAGAGAAATAAATTATCTTTTCATTCTTATAATCAGGATAGTTATTATTAAACCAAGTATCCTCTTGATTTAAATAGTTCTGAAAATCCTTTAATACTTTATCGTAATGATTCATAAACTCAATGTCTGAAAGCTTTTCTTCAAGTTTTCTTAAACTGACCTCCTGAAGAAAACGAACTGGGTTTCTATTTAGTTTTTCCCAAAGAGATAAATCGATCTCACGGAAAAGATCGGTTGCTTCATTATTCCATGACCACCAAAGATTTTTGGATATATCACGAAGTCCCGTAAGCCTTTCAGGCAGTGTTGTTGTTACTTTAATTTTTCCATACTTATACATATAAATAAAACCTCCGGTTTTTGGAATTACAGCATTATATATACCCATATTTTATGACTAATAATACGATAATTATTTACATTTATTGTTTACTATTATTATCATAGCTTTATCATATGTTTTTTAATAAAAAATAACAATGCATGAATCCGCCTATTAAAACTATTAATTTAAGAAATGCTTTGTTATATTTTACACAAATTACATAAGTGACGGTGATGCACGTACGTACGTATTTTAAGAGAGTTTGGTAGTAACTGTCTTTTGATGGGTATTAGTATAATGGTAATATGTTTTTGTCTACGCATAATTTAAAGGATTAGATGAATGTTATCTAAAGGTGGGGTCAATTATAATACCAAACAGCTAATACCGATATATTTGCACAACAAAAGAATGCTTACATATGCTTCACCTTTGTTTTGTATTATTATTTGATTTGAGAGGATATTAAAAATTAAATGTTAGGAAATATTTGGGATTTATTAATAAAACTATTGGGAAACCCTTTGCTAATAGCAATTATAATAGTTTCTCTCTTTAGTATTTTGGCATTCCTTTTCTACCTTATAATACATAGGAAGAATAAGGCCCACTCACCTATTAAGCTGGAAACCATACAGGAAGGGATAGGCCCTAAAGAATGGGAACATCAGATGATTAGCTTATCCAACACCCACAAAAATGTCAAATGGGAAAAGTATAATTTTGTTGTTAGTAAATATAATCAAAAGGTTTATAAAAAAATAAACATCATACGTTCGAGCATTTCACAGACACCATGGGATATCATTACCCTAATACCTTCCGCTCGGTGGGTTTTTGATAATTTTCAAATGCTTTATCGTGAGATTAAAAAGGTCAAGACTACAGGCACTAGTTATCTATCGCTTCCTATCTTACAATCTACAGAATACCGTGGTTATCCCAGAATATATGTTTTGGCAAAAAAAATGGTTGATATTTCAGGGGGGTACTTAAATGAAGAAAGTACAACCCTTATGGTTAAAGCATATCAAAAGGAACTACCTTTAACCGATAGGGAGTTACACACCTTACCTGAAATGATTGGTCTTTGCCTTTTGGAACGCATCATTGAGGTAGCTCAAAAAATTACCGGTAAAATTGAAACAAAATGTAAAGCCGAAAGATTTGTAAAAGAAAAGCTTATAGAAAGGCAGGGATATCTGGATATAACCCCTCTCTTAGTCAAGCTAGGCGGTTACTTTGAAGATATTTCCTTTCATTGCCATGTAATATATCTTTTAAAAAATATGTCGGTTGAGGACGACGCAATACAAAGGTATATAGATTTTCATAGGAGAGCCGAAAAAAAGTATTTGAGTTCATCGGAAATTTTTAAGGAAGAAGGAAAAATTGAGTCTCTCCTTGAATCTAATATCCGAACACCTATTATAAGCTTAAGAGAGATAAACCAATTAGACGAGGAAAGCATTTTTGAGGAATTGTCCCAGCTTGAAAACATTCTACTGAAAGATCCGGATAAAATATACCCTCAAATGGATTCAAAAAGCAAAGGGTTGTATAGAGGGGTTATCGAGAAGCTCGCCTTTAAGAATAAAATTGAAGAGGGGACAATCGGAAAAGCA
The DNA here is from genome assembly GCA_964449525.1 of uncultured Ruminiclostridium sp. Taxonomy (GTDB): domain Bacteria; phylum Bacillota; class Clostridia; order DSM-8532; family DSM-8532; genus DTU059. The sequence continues at coordinate 10,649 of CAYUZC010000016.1, read as the reverse complement.
TGTTTGGGGTTGGCGAATTCTGGAATGGAAGGCTTGAACTGTTCCCATCATGTAGGCACATATCTTATCGGGAAGGGATACCAAATTCTAAAAGCCACAGTATTAAAAAAGCGGATACCTAAAAAGCCAAACGACGATGGAATAATTACTTCAATATCTTATTTTAGCATGAATCTTTTTTTTCTTATCGGATTTTATTGCCTGATAGCCTCCTTTATGTACTGGATGGGCGGAGTGAGACATCTTTACCAATATGCTATTCTATTGGTTGTTTCGACGCCTGTGCTGATGGATTTATCCTTAAAAATTACCAACAACATTTTGACGAGATTGGTCCCTGTGCAAATTATTCCTTCTATGGATTATATAGATGAGATACCCGATAGTGCCAGAACCTTTGTGGTAATACCAGTTATAGTTTCTACCAAGGAACAGGGTTTGGAGTATCTTGAAAATCTCCATAAGCAATACCTAGCCAATTTGCAAGCTAACCTTTATTTTGCCCTTTTGGTTGATTACGGTGACTCTGTGGAAAAAGAACTTTCAGAGGATGAGTTAATAAAAGGGGCCTTGATAAAGCAGATAAATAGGCTTAATAAGCTATACCCCTCGCATAATAAACATTTTTCTTTATTTATTAGGCATCGTCTTTGGAACGAGGCCGAAAATTGTTATATGGGACGAGAAAGAAAGAGGGGAAAGCTAGAGGAGTTTAACGCACTATTAAACGGAATTGCCGAAGAACAGACTAGTTTTTCAACGATATTATGTGACAAAGAAATTTTGGGAACCTTTAAATACGTGATTACCCTTGATGCGGATACCAGTTTAATAAGAGATAATGCAGCAATGCTTGTGGGAGTCATTGACCACCCTTTGAACAGAGCGGTTATAGATCCGGATAAAAGAAAGGTTAAGGAAGGGTATGCCATTATCCAACCTTCAGTTAGAAATCATATTCTTAATAAAAAAAGCAGTTTTTTCCCGAAAGTATATGGAGGTCACACCGGTGTAGCCAATTATTCAATGCTCACTTCGGATGTATACCAGGATATATTTAAAGAGGGAACCTTTGTAGGAAAGGGTATATACAATGTCCAGGCATTTCACCAGCTCCTATATAAAACTCTGCCTGAAAACCGAGTATTAAGCCATGATCTTCTGGAAAGTTGCTATGCACGAACAGCTTTTGTCAGCACAATAAATATAATGGAGAATTTTCCGAGTAATTATATTTCTTATAAAAAAAGGGAGCATAGATGGATTAGAGGGGACTGGCAGTTATTATCCTGGCTATTTAAAGATAGGCTAAGTCTTTTATCAAGGTGGAAGATACTGGACAATATGAGAGCCAGTCTTGTGCCGATAAGTAAGCTTTTGCTAATACTCCTTTGCTTGATATTAATGCCAAAGGCAAGCTACTTGTGGGTTCCGATTGTATTTTTCCCGAATATACTGGATATTACCATATTGTTGGCAGGCATTGTAATCCATAAAATTAGGAGACCTAAGCTCGCTCTTGTCTATTCAAGAATGCTACAGGAAGTGTATCTGATTTTTCAAAGATCAATATTTGATATTGTGTTTATTCCATCAAGGGCTTTTTCGGCCTTGGATGCTATTATTAGGACACTATTTAGAATGCTAGTGAGTAAAAAACATTTATTAATGTGGAATCCGGCAGATATTGTAGAGAAAACAATACTTAATACAAAAAAAGGCTATTTCCTAAATATGTGGCTGACTTTGATTCCGACTTTGTTAGTTTTAGTTTTAGTTTTAATAAACGGAATTCTTTCTAACGCTTTTTATATATCCCTGATTTTAGTTTGGGGATTGTCATTTCTTATTGCTTACAAAATGAGCCAATCAAATGACAGTGTCTATAGTGATTTAATTGATAAAGACGGGTTGTTAAAGGACACAGCACGCAGAATGTGGAGATTCTTTCGCGATTTTTCGACAAAAGAGAATAATTGGCTATGTCCGGATAATTATCAGATAAAAAATAGGGAAAAGGTAACCGATAAGACATCCCCGACTAATATTGGGCTGCAATTTCTATCGGTTTTATCGGCCAGAGATTTAGGCTTTGAGTCACTTGGCTATACACTGGAATACATAGAGAATCTACTATATACTGTAAGTGTTCTTCCAAAGTGGAGGGGGCATCTTTTTAATTGGTATAATATCAGAAACCTTTCTGTATTAAACCCCCAATATATTTCCACCGTAGATAGCGGCAATTTTTTCGGAAATCTGATCGCTTTTAAAAATGGATTGTTGGAGCAAAAGAACACTCCTATAATTCCCGATTGTATTATTTCGGAGCTCAAAGAATTGATGCAGCTCAGTAAAGTAGATGATGGGTTAAAATGCAATTATCCAATTATAGATGATTTTTTAAAGGATATTATCGGAATAAAGAAAGCTTTAAAAAGCAAAGAATATGATTCATCTGAAGATTTATATATTGCAGCAGAATTGGTCAGGCTTATTGATTTTATTGCAGCAGATATAATTGAGTTTGACCTTGGAGAACACATGCTTGATGACCATATTACCCTATCACAAAAGGCCCAATTGGGAAACGCCTACGCCAATACCGTTATGGATGGAATAGATGGGATAGTTCGAACAATAGAGAATATGAATAAAGATGTGGATTTTACGCCGTTATTTAATAATAAACGTATGCTTTTTCATATTGGATATAATGCGACAAACCAATTATTAGACGCGGGATGCTATGACTTGGTGGCTTCTGAATCAATACTTACAAGCTTTTTAACCATAGCAAGAGGCGAGATTCCGAGCAAACATTGGCAAAAGCTTGGAAGACCACTTGCTTTAATAAACGGCATACCCGCCCATGTATCATGGAGCGGAACCATGTTTGAATATCTTATGCCCAATCTTATAATGAAAACTCTCACGGATTCGGTATTCAATGATTCATCCAGAGCAGCCGTAATTCAACAAATAAAATTTGCAAAGCGTATGGGGATACCCTGGGGAATATCCGAATCTCAATATCACCGCTTTGATTTAGATTCCAACTACCAATACCGGGCGTTTGGCGTACCCATGCTTAGGCTTCAGCCTTCTTATAGCAATTCGCTTGTTGTATCCCCTTACTCGACCATGCTGGCTCTTGAAAACTCTACCGATGAGGCTTT
>CAYUZC010000016.1:0-7460 GCA_964449525.1 uncultured Ruminiclostridium sp. | reverse complement strand
CAGAGGGAAATATGGATTTTACGAGGCTCTGGATTTTAACGACTCAGACCCGATTAACATGACCCCTTACTTAATTGTTAAATCTTTTATGGCGCATCACCAAGGAATGAGCTTAGTTGCTGTCAATAATCTCATGAATGATGGTATTATGCGAAACAGGTTCCACGCAGAACCCATGGTTAAAGCTACCGAGTCGCTTCTTGAAGAGAAACGTCAAACCTATTTTATTTCTATTTCAAGGAAGGGCTATACCGTCAATGTAAAGACAAAAGATCTTAGAGAGGATGATATTTTAAGTACAAGAAGAGTTAAAACAGTGGCCCCTTCATCTGTTATTGTCAATCATATATCCAACGGCAATTATTCATTATTAATTACTTCCGACGGAGATGGTTTTAGTGAGTATAACGGGATGATGTTATATAGATGGAGGCCCGATATTTATGCAAGCACAGGCAATTATATCTATATTAAGGATTTAACAGAGGGGAAAATTTGGAGTACAGCCTACAATCCTACAAAAACCGAACCTAATGAATATCAGGTGATTTTTTCCTATCACAAGACAGAGTTTGCTAGAAAAGACGGAGATATTAGTACTAAAACGGTGGTTAGTATATCACCTTCCAGCAATCTGGAGTTGCGAAAGGTGACATTGAAAAATTATAGTGAACAGGACAGACAAATAGAAATTACAAGCTATTTAGAGATTGTTGGAGATAGTTTTATGGCTGAATTAAGCCACCCGGCCTTTAATAAACTGTTTTTGGAAAGCGAGTTTATTGAGGAAAATAAAATCTTTCTCTCAAGAAGGAGAAATAATAAGGAAAATAACAATGCCTATATTATGCATATGGTTAAATCCGATACCGAGCTTTTAAAAAGCTTGGAATATGAAAATGATCGGCTAAGATTTATTGGTAGAAATAATACGGTGCAAAACCCCGAAATGGTTGTGGAAAGCGTAACTTTATCCAATAGCGCGGGATTCTCCAACGACCCAATTATGAGTTTGAGGGTGAGATTGCACTTAAAGCCGGGTCAAACAGCGAATGTTACCTATGTAACGGGCGTTTGTAATAGCAGGGAAGAGGCAATAAAAACAAGCGATGAATTGGACGCTTTCTATAGGATAGATAATATTATTGAGAATTTCAGGCAGCAAAGCCTAATGGAAATGAAATACCTAAGTATTTCAGGGCAGCAGCTTAATGCGTATCAAAGTATAATCAGCCCGATTTTCTATCCTTCCAGGCATTATAGAGGCCCGGTTGAGAATATAAGACGCAATTGGAAAAACCAAAGTTTTTTATGGAGATTCGGTGTATCCGGAGATAATCCCATAATGCTTTTAAGGATAAACTCCATAAAAGAGGTGTGGATTTTAAAAGATGTATTAAAGGCTTATGAATATCTTAGAACTAATAATGTTAGGGTGGATTTAATTATATTGAGCGAAGCAAAATACGGATATATGCAAGAACTTACTGATTTGCTCAACGATATGACAAGCTCATTAAGAATATTTGACGAAGATAAGGAGAAACCAAGCCTTTTTATTCTTCATTCGTATCAGATGGTACCCGCCGAATTGGATTTATTATTTACTGTTGCTAGAGTTGTTTTTTCGAAGAAAACCGGCATTTATTTTAGAAATATCAAGGGTCTTCTTCAAGAAACGATAATTGAGTAAAGGAGCTAATCTTATGGATACCGGGAATACAATCATTAATATAACCAACGATAAAGAATCCGGCTATGAATATTTTAACGGCTTTGGAGGCTTTGTGGAAGGCGGAAGGGAATACGAAATCCTTCTAGATGGAGAAAATAGGCCCCCCGCACCTTGGATTAATGTTATTGCAAACGAACAATTTGGTTTCCATGTTTCAGAAACGGGGGCGGGGTTCACTTGGGCAGGCAACAGTAGGGAGAATAAAATAACACCTTGGTCCAACGATCCTGTTAGCGATAGGGCATCTGAAGCAATATATATTAAAGATGAAATTACCGGAAGATACATGACACCCATGTCACTTGGTAAGTCAGATAAGGGAATTTATAGGGTTAGGCATGGCTTTGGGTATTCTAAGTTTTTCCACGAGGAAGAGGAAATTAAGCAAGAACTTACAGTGTTTACGCCAATAGATGAACCTCTTAAGCTTTGGGAGCTTAAACTTACCAATACATCAGAGAGGGAGCGTTATTTAACTCTTACCTATTATGTTGAATGGGTTTTGGGAGTTGATAGGAATTTAACTAACCCATACATTATAACCTCCTACAATAACGAGCACGAATACTTAAGTGCCAAATGTATATATAGCTATAATTATCGCAAACATAGTGCTTTCATTTTTTCGAATGAGATGATTAAGGGGTATACCGGGGATAAGCAGGAATTCATCGGTTTAAAAGGGTCGATTAACAATCCTCTTGGACTTGGGGGGAATCCTTCATTCAATACCGGTGCATGCTACGATTCATGCGGTGTAATTCAGATATCCATTGCAATTAGACAAAATGAGACAAAGACGGTCGTTTTTGGGTTAGGGTATAGCGACGATACTGAGAAAACTAATGCGCTCAGGTATAAATATAAAGATGTTGCAAAGGTGCAAGAAGAACTTAACAAAGTTAATGCTTATTGGGAAGATGTTTTAGGAACTATTAAGGTGGAAACAAGCGATAGATCCATTGATATTCTTGTAAACGGTTGGCTTTTATACCAGACAATATCCTGTAGGATAAACGCAAGATCGGCTTTTTATCAATGCGGGGGAGCCTATGGCTATAGGGATCAGCTTCAGGATGCTCTGTCGCTTGTTTACACTAGGCCTGATATGCTTAGAAATCAGATTTTAATTGCTTCGGGAAGGCAGTTTGAAGAAGGAGATGTGCAGCATTGGTGGCACCCGCCAACAGGGATAGGTGTGCGCACAAGAATTACGGATGATCTTTTATGGCTTCCATATGCTACCGCTTTTTATATTCGTTGCACCGGCGATTATTCCATATTAAAAGAAAATGTAGCATATATTAAAGGACCACTTTTGGAAGATCATCAGCATGATGCCATGTTTACTCCGGAGATTTCTAAGATTGAGGAAAGCGTTTATGAGCATTGTAAAAAAACCATTCTTTACACACGTTTCGGTAATCATGGCCTTCCTTTAATTGGCGGCGGCGATTGGAATGATGGCATGAGTGAAGTGGGTATAGAGGGTAAAGGAGAAAGTGTATGGCTTGGGTGGTTTTTATATGCTCTTTTGGAAGAATTCACACCAATATGTAATTATGAAAAGGATCTAGATTTTGCGTATAGAATGGAACAGTTAAAAAGCGAGCTAAAAGATAATATTGAAGAGCATGCCTGGGATGGCGAATGGTATATAAGAGCTTTTTATGACGATTCCACTAAGCTGGGTTCAAAAGACAACGATGAGTGTAAAATTGATTCCATCAGCCAATCATGGAGTATCATATCAAATGGTGCCCAAGAAGACCGAGCCATAAAAGCTTTTCAGTCAGCTTGGAGATATCTGGTAATAGAGATGGAGGGGGTATCATTGCTCTTAAATCCTCCTTTTGATAAAACAAGCAAAAATCCGGGGTACATCAAAAAATATTATCCCGGGATTAGAGAAAATGGCGGCCAGTATACACATGCAGCTGCATGGCTCGCCATTGCCGGAACGAAGATAGGGGATAACAGTAAGGCGTATACTCTTTTTACCATGTTGAACCCCATTAATAGTTCATCTAATAAAAAAGATGCTCTTAAATATGAGAAGGAACCATACGCTGTTACAGCAGATATATCTTATATGGCTCCCTATACGGGTAGGGGTGGGTGGAGCTGGTATACGGGTTCTGCAGGATGGATATACCAAGGGCTTATTAGATGGTTTTTAGGAATAACGAAGGAATCTGATTATTTGATAATAGAACCTGCAGTACCGGATAATTTTGGGGATTACATAGTTAAATATAAGCATGGGTCTTCTTTATACGAAATAAGAGTTACCCGGAATAAAGATGATAATTTACATGCCGATGAGATATTTATTGATGGTAATAGAATCCAATTAGTGGATAATGGGAAACATAACCGGATAGTTTTACAAATATGAGGAATGAATCATGAGAATCGTTATAGCATGCTCTGATGCTTAATCTAAATTAAAGAAGGGTAAATATTTGTTGTAAATAAATGAAATATATTATAAACTAAATAATAATATATTAATTTGAAACAAAAGGAAGGAAGAACACTATGGCTTCAGAAAAGGTTTTAACTATAAAGAGTGACAATTTTGAAGAGATTGTTTTGAAATCTTCTGTACCTGTATTGGTAGATTTTTGGGCTAATTGGTGTGGCCCATGTAGAGCTATTGCGCCCACTATCGGTGAGCTCGCCGACGAATATGACGGACGCTTTAAAATAGGAAAGGTAAACGTGGACGAGGAAAGCACACTGGTTAACAAATTTAATATTATGAGTATACCTACTATGATTGCATTTAAAGATGGAAATCAGATAGAGAAAATAATTGGTGCACGTTCAAAATCAGACTTAAAATCATTATTGGAAAAGTATATATAGTTTTTGAAAGAATATTATTTTGATAGGAGTGTTAGTTATGTCCGGCGAAAAAAAATTCGGTACTTCTGCTTTTGGCTTCAACAAGTCAGATGTAAATGCCTATATTGAAAAAATTCTATATGAATTTGATTTGCGTCTCAAAGAAAAGGATGACGAGATATCCAATTTAAAGCTTCAGATTCGCGAAATGAAAACTCGTTATGAATCTGCTACCCAAAATAGCCAAACCCTGTCAAAGGATAAAGAAAGAATAGCAAGTGCGCTTATAACCGCGCAGGAGAAAGCCGATTCAATTATGGAAGAGGCAAAAGAACGAGCGGCTGAAGAAAAGAACAGGCTTGATGCTACACTTGAAAATGAAAGAGAAAAAATAATTGATATTAAGCGAGATGTTAAAACTATGAAGACACAAGTAGCTGAAATGCTCAATAAATATCAAGGGCTCATAAATGAGGCGGAAAGCTATATCGAAAACAAAGAAGAAGAATATGCGACAAATATAGAGAATAGCGAGAATGATAATCAGGGTACATATTATTGATTAGAAACGGATTCGCCTGTGGCGGACTCATGGAAAGTACATTTCAGCCCTGCTTTTATTAGCAGGGCTTTATTAATTTTAAAACTGTCTTACAGGCCATCTTTCTGTTCTAATCCGACTATAAGAGGGCATAGTAAAAATATGAAAGGAGTCTGGTTTAATGAAAAAAGAATTATTAGATATTTTAAAAAGTAACTGTAGGCTGTCTATAGAAGATATGGCTGAAATGCTGGGAACAACTTCTGACATTGTTAGAGATTTAATGAAGGAGCTGGATGATCAGGGTATAATAATTGCATACAATGCATTGATTGACTGGGAAAAAGTAGACAATCAATATGTCACTGCTTATATAGAAGTGAAGGTCACACCTCAAAGAGGTGAAGGCTTTGATAAAGTAGCCGAGAGAATTTATCAGTATCCTCAGGTAACGGCTTGCAGTCTTATATCGGGAGGATTTGACCTCTTTGTTGTTGTAGAAGGAAAAACAATGAAGGAAGTAGCCCTCTTTGTAGCAGAGAAGCTGGCACCTATAGACTCGGTATTAAGCTGCGCAACTCATTTTGTATTAAAGAAATATAAGGATAATGGGGTTGTTTTTAACAAAGTACATTTGGATGATAGAGAGGCTGTTGTACTATGAATATAAAGAATATGGTAAGGAGAAATATTTTAGATACACCCCCCTCAGGGATAAGAAAATACTTTGATTTAGTGAATGAAATGAAGGGCGTTATATCATTGGGTATAGGCGAACCTGATTTCGAGACACCTTGGACAATTCGTGAGGAAGGGATATACTCACTTGAAAAAGGTAAAACCCATTATTCCTCAAATGCCGGATTTATAGAGCTACGTGAGGAAATATCAAAGTATATGGAACGAAAGTTTGATTTAAAATATAACCCGAAGGATGAAATTCTGGTTACGGTTGGCGGAAGTGAAGCCATAGATATTGCTATCCGTACCTTTGCCGGCCCCGGGGATGAGGTTATTGTTCCGGAACCGTCCTTTGTTGCTTATAAGGGATGTGTAATGTTTGCGGGAGCCACTCCGGTGACAATTGAGTTAAAGGCTGAGGATCGCTTCAAGCTGAAACCTGAGCAGATTATAAATGCAATAACAAACAAAACAAAAGCAATTATAATAGGGTATCCGAATAACCCAACCGGTGCAACCATGGATTACGAGGATTATAAGGCTGTTGTAGAGGTATTAAAAGATAAGGATATTATTGTTATTTCTGACGAGTTATATGCCGAGTTAACCTACGAGGGTGTGCATGTTTCAATAGCACAGTTCCCTGAAATGAAGGACAAGACAATTGTAATAAACGGTTTTTCGAAAGCATTTGCCATGACGGGCTGGAGAATAGGATATGCATGCGGTCATGCCGACGCTTTGGATCAGATGAAGAAAATTCATCAATATGCTTTAATGTGTAGCCCTACGACAGCACAATATGCGGCGATTGAAGCTCTGAAAAACGGAGAACCAGAAGTAAGACGCATGATGGAGGAGTACAACCGCCGCCGTCTGGTAATGGTGAATGGCTTCCGGAAAGTCGGATTGAGTTGCTTTGAACCCATCGGAGCATTCTATGTGTTTCCCGACATCCGTGAATCCGGATTGTCTTCTGATTTATTTTGTGAGCGCCTGTTAATGGAGGAAAAAGTGTTAATGGTTCCCGGCAATGCCTTCGGAGCTTGTGGAGAAGGATTTGTGAGAGCCACATATGCTACTTCTGTTGATAATATAAGAGAGGCACTGGTTCGCATTAGACGTTTTTTGGAAAGAGTCAATATGGAGTAATTAAGGTCAAAAAATAATTAAAAGAAAAGGGTGCAATATGTAATTTCCACCCTTAGTTTATACTTTTCTTATTCTGAATCTTCATGTGTTCTACTATGAGATAATCCAATCGTCTGCTGATACTTAATATGGTATTTTTACTGTATCCGGAAGCTATTGCCCTGTTAAGCCTGCTTCGGATTTTCTCGATGTTTTTCATTAGTGATACCCTCCTTCTCTTCAAAAGGACAAGTTTCTACAATAAACAATAGCACAAATTCTACTTTCTATAAAAATAGTAGCATAAATTCTACATCAAGTCAACAAAAACCGCATGTAGAAATAGTTTGCGACATATTTCAATATATTTCGACATAATACTACATATGAAAATTCTATCCTTATCTCTAAAAAAATCCACTATAATATACCAGTTTGTTCTTCTGTAAATATTTTTTGTTTTCAGTGGGAACTTTGAGCATGGTTTGAGCTCTTGAATCAATTGAATTTTTATTGTATATT
>CAYUZC010000015.1:3176-16638 GCA_964449525.1 uncultured Ruminiclostridium sp. | reverse complement strand
CTTGATGACGGGGAAGGCTTTATAGATCTTGGCCTTGACAATGTATATGATTATACCGAAGACGGTGATTTGATTATGGAATATGACGCTACATGGCTTGCACTTAATGGCCAAATAGTAAGCTATTATATGATGTCAGATGACCATGATGGTGATAATTATTCTATTAAAGGCCGTGTTCCGGCCATGCTGAATGATGATCTTGTGGATATAATCATCGTGTTTGACAACGAAAACCCATATGGTAAGGTTCTCGGAGCTCAGATAAAATATGAAACCGAGACAAACACAGTTGCCAAGGGCCTTTTGGAGATAGTCGCAGGAGATAAGATTGACTTCTTATGCGATTACTATACCTACGACGGTGATTATAGCGATACTTATTTCCTTGGTGAGCAGTATACCGCTACCGGTGAGTGGGAAATTGAAAATCTTGATGTGGGAAATCAAAAATATCAGATGACTTACCGCATTACTGACATTTACGGAAATAAGTATTGGACACCGACGGTAACAGATTAAGCTGATAAAATAAAGATTTACGGCAATAACATTTTTTGCTTGACAAGATAATATTTGATTAATATAATTGATTTAATACTTATTAAACGCATTGATGGAGAATAGTAGCGAACATTTCAATGATAAAGAGAGCTGACGATAGGTGAAAGTGCAGACTTGAAAGAACGTGAATCTCGCTCCGGAGCGGACCGCTGAAGTAAGCTTGGCTTATTGTAGGTCGGTACGGAAACAGCCGTTATACTGTCAGGCATTTTAAGATGCCGGATTAAGCGGACACGCGCAGTGTCAATTAGAGTGGTACCACGGAGTATAACCTTCGTCTCTTAACAGGAGACGGAGGTTTTTTGTTGTCTTTGCACATAATTATATGGTCGTGAAGAGCTCGAGGCTTTACGCTCATAGAATAAAGCAAAATGTTACTTCAGGGAACCCTCGAAGAAACAATACTTAATTTGAAATATTATTTCCTAGGAGGATCGATTATGGAAGAGCTTATCAATATAACAGTCGGAGGCTTAATTAAAAAGAATGCAAAAGAGTATCCCGATAAGATGTGCTTCAAATTTCCGGCCACCGGTTATGAAAGGACATGGAAAGAATTTGATGAAGAAACCACAAGGGTCGCTAAAGGCTTTTTAAAGATGGGTATAAAAAAGGGTGACCATGTTGCAATCTGGGCCAACAATTGTCCTGAATGGGTCCTTACTTTCTTTGCAACTGCAAAAATAGGAGCCATTCTTGTCACAGTCAACACCAGCTATAAGATTTTTGAGCTGGAATACCTGCTCCGTCAGTCAGATACAAAATGTCTTGTTATGATCGAGAGTATGAAGGATTCCAATTACTATAATATTATCAATGAGCTTTGCCCAACGCTGAAAGACAGCGAACCGGGACAGCTTAATGATCCCATGCTTACACATCTCAAAGACATTGTTTTTGTCGGAGAAGATAAACGCCCGGGAATGTATAACTTCAAAGAACTGTATACAATGGGGGATGAGGTTTCGGATAAGGATTATGAAAAAATCAACAGTAATCTTGATGTACACGAAGTAATAAATATGCAATATACATCAGGTACTACAGGCTTTCCCAAAGGGGTTATGCTAACCCATTTCAATATAGTCAATAACGGTAAAAGTATCGGAGATAGAATGAAGTTCACCAATGAAGATAGGCTTTGTATTCCGGTTCCTCTTTTCCATTGCTTTGGAATGGTTTTAGGTTTAATGGCCTGTATTACTCATGGGACTTCAATGGTTTCCTTGGATTATAACCCTGTAAGGGTAATGGATGCAATAATGAATGAAGAATGTACGGCTGTTCATGGTGTACCAACAATGTTTATAGCAATGATGGAGCATCCAGATTTTAAGAAATATTCTTTTCCTAGACTTAGGACCGGTATTATGGCAGGTTCTCCATGCCCTGTTAAGGTTATGCAAAATGTAGTTGATGTAATGGGAGCAAGGGAAATAACCATTGTTTTCGGTCAAACCGAATCCTCACCCGGCTGTACCCAGACTACCACAGATGATAGCATAGCTATAAGAGTATCAACGGTAGGAAGAGTATTTCCACATGTTGAGGCTAAGATTGTAGATCCTGAGACGGGTAAAGAATGTCCTCCTCATGTGCCCGGAGAATTTTGCACCAGAGGATATCATATAATGAAGGGCTACTATAAAATGCCTGAAGCAACCGCCCAAGCCATAGATGCGGATGGTTGGCTACACACAGGAGATTTAGCTACAGTAGATGAAAATGGTTATTATAAGATAACTGGTCGAATCAAAGACATGATTATTCGCGGAGGAGAAAATATTTATCCTAAGGAGATTGAGGAGTTCCTTTATACATATCCTAAAGTAAAGGATGTACAGGTAATCGGAGTACCTAGCAAACAATATGGTGAAGAAATAATGGCATGGATTATATTGAAAGAAGGAGAAACCGCTACAGAGGATGAGATTAAGGAATTAGTAAAATCTCATATGGCACGGCATAAGTCACCAAAATATGTGAAGTTTACCGACCATTTTCCGTTGACTGCCAGTGGCAAAATCCAAAAATTCAAGATGCGTGAACAGGCTATAGAGGAATTAAATCTGAAAGATGATGCTGCCATTGAAACTGCTTAAGACTGTAGGGTATTATTAGAGTAGTCGTACCCACTGATAAGTATAGAAAGACTAACTATTAAAAGTCAAGCTCTAAAATGAATTTTATTGAATGGACTGCAGAAGTGCATTTCAGAGAAAATTGAACCTTGATAATTGCATGACAAATAGAGCACCCCAAGGAGCTGCTCAAAAAATCATTATGGAATCGGCTTAAATCCTATCTGGAAAAAGACTGATTAGTTTTAACCAGATGAAAGATTACTCGTGTTAGCTTCTTAGCCGCATGAGAAACTGCTATGTTGTATGGTTTACCCTCAGCACGTTTCTTAGCTAAATACTGACGGAAGCCTTCGTCCCAATGGCAGACATACTTTGCAGCATTAAATAGTGCATAACGTAGGTATTTTGAGCCGCGCTTAACCATTTTTGCATGTGTGGAGGTCAGTTGCCCTGACTGGTATACAGAAGGCTCTAGCCCTGCGAAGGCAAGCACTTTCTCGGCCTTATCAAAATTGGTGAAATTTTCTGTCTCCGCAATTATGATGGCAGCCATACGGTATCCAATACCGGGTATAGTCGTAATGGGACTATGAAGACTATCCACAATTGGATTGATTCTCGCCTCAGCTTGCGCAATCTGCTTCTCCATCATTTGAATGAGTTGAAGGGTCTGCTGTAATTCAAGAGATTTTACCTCGCTGTAGGAGCCAATGGAGGCCTGGGCTGCATTACGTATCTCGATAGCTTTATCCCTGCTGTAGCGACCTTTAGAAGCTCCAGAAAGTAGATTCGTTAACCTGGAAAGGTGACATTCGGATATTGCTCTTGCATTTGGAAATTCAGCCAATAAAGCGTATACAGAAGCCATGTGCAGCGATGGAACCAATTTCTCTAACTCAGGGAAGAGAATGACACAGAGCCTTGCAAAAGAGGACTTGAGTCTTGCACAATCCTGCACCAAAGAAAAACGGTATCTGGTTAATGACTTTAGCTCACGAACATGGTAAGATGACTGTGAGTAGGGCTTTAAGCATTCTGTCCTAAGCATAGTCACAATAGAGTGAGCATCGACCTTATCCGTTTTCGTCTTTCTAAGGCTTAGACCTTTTCTATAAAGATTAGTATGTAACGGATTGATCACCGTCGTGGGTAAATCATTGGCGATCAAGAATTCTAAAAGATTATCGCTGTAGTGACCGGTGGCTTCCAGCCCTACTTTTAATTCTGATAAGTCTTTTGAGTGAGTTCTGAGATTCACGAACAATTCGTCAAAACCCTGCTTGTTATTGGTGATGGTGAATACTTTGGAAAGAACCTTCCCATTGGAATCAGTAATAAGACAATCATGCTTGTCCTTTGCAACATCAATTCCCGCGTAAATCATAATGGGGACTCCTTTGCGTTATATTTGACACTGTTTTATTCCACAGACCGGTTTGTCGAATGTAACCTCGTTCTAAATAAAACGTCATGCGTTATCCAACTAATTACCAATTAAACAAACGGCTGTGGTTATTGCCTTTCTAAAAACGTCTAGCGTTAGGAGAATGATACTAATCCACAGCGTCTGTGAAAATTATAGCATTAAGTCCTTGGAGAGGGACTATAAACACTACTACTTTATAATACGAGGACGATGATTATGATGAAATTGGCATTCTCAACCCTTGGTTGCCCTGGATGGTCCTGGGGAGAAATTTATGCAACCTGTAAGGACTTAGGAATTAACGGAATTGAAGTCAGAGGTATTGAGTCTGAAATATATGCTCCTGAAAGTAAACCCTTCAGAGAAGAAAATATTGAAAAAACTCTAGAGACATTAAAAAAGTTAGATATTGAGATTCCCATGCTTACCTCCGGTGCATACTTGTTTGATAAGGAAAGACAAGAGGAAGTAATGGCCGAGGCTAAAGCATATATCGATTTAGCGCAGCGAATAGGAACTTCATATATAAGAGTATTGGGAGACAAGGATGGGGCGCCGGGTGAAATAAGAGATTTAGACTTTGTAAAAACCCAATATCAAAAGGTATGTGATTATGCCATTAATAAGAACGTAATTCCCTTGATTGAAACAAATGGTATGTTGGCAGACTCTAAGGTTATGGCAGAATTTATCAAGGCTGTGGACCGCCCAAATACGGGACTATTATGGGATATTCACCATCCTTACCGATACTTTGATGAGGCTCCGGAAACCACCCTCAGCTATCTTGACGGTAATATTAAATATGTTCATATCAAGGATTCGGTAATGGAGAATGGAAAGGCATCATACAGAATGCTTGGATATGGTGATGTGCCGGTTTTAGACTGTTTAAAGCAACTAAATAAGAACGGCTTTAAAGGATATGTTTCATTGGAATGGCTAAAACGCTGGTGCCCCGAGCTTCAGGAACCGGGAGTGGTCTTCTCCCATTATATAAATTATATGAGCTACCTTATAAGGCAGATTTAGGTAAGGAGAAAAATGAAAAGGAAAATAATAGATTTTCATGCCCATGCCTTTCCTGAGGAAATCGCGCAAAAGGCTGTAAATCATATAGGAAACCATTATACAATAAAAATGCAGGGCAAAGGTATTTTGCCGGATTTAATTCAAAGTGCCGATAATGCGGGGATAGACTATATCGTTATTCATTCCACCGCAACAAGAGCATGCCAGGTAAAACATATCAATGATTGGGTTGCAAGCCATACATCTGAAAAGATGATTGGTTTCGGTACTCTACATCCTGATATGCCTGATGTAGAAGAAGAATTTGAACGGATTGTTTCTTTAGGACTTAAGGGAATTAAGCTACATCCTGATTTTCAGGGCTTTAATGCCGATGATCTCAGTATGGATAGAATCTATTCTGTAATTGATAACAGGCTTCCTTTACTTATACATTGTGGAGATGAAAAACTAGACAGCTCTTCACCGAAAAGGATTGCAAATGTGCTGGATAAATTCCCAAGGCTTACAATTATAGCTGCACATTTAGGAGGGCACAAGAATTGGCAAGAATCTATGGAATATCTTGTATGCAGAGATATATACATGGATACATCAAGTGCTATCAGATTCATGGATTCAGCCTTCGCAACAAAGCTCATAAAAAAGCACGGAATAAATAGAATTGTATTCGGAACTGATTACCCGATTACATATCACGAAAATGAGTTGGAGTTTTTTTATAAGCTAGATTTAAGCGAAAGTGAACGAGAAGATATACTTTATAATAATGCGGCAAGAATTCTAGGACTACCAATGGATTAAAGAGGCTTCAAAATACAGTTTAAAGAGTCGTTAACATGTACAGACTTTGTTTGTACATGTTTTTTGTGGTCATTACTTATTATTTTTGATATTATATTGTAAGTTGTATGATAGTTATTTGATTAAATCCATGGGGGAAAACATGCTATTTAATAAAAAAAAGGAATTAGATATTAACAGTATCCCTAAACATATAGCCATAATTATGGACGGAAACGGGAGATGGGCAAAAAAGAGAGGCTTTACAAGAAGCATGGGACATAGGGAAGGCTCGAGAACCCTAAAAAAAATAGTAGAAGCATGTTATCAATTAGGGGTTAAATATCTTACCGTATACGCTTTTTCCACAGAAAACTGGTCCAGGCCACAAGAAGAGGTGGATGAGCTGATGAAGCTTCTCTTAGAATATCTTCGCAATGCGGAAAAAGAGTTAACAGGTAAAAAGGTACGGATAAGAGTCATCGGGGAGAAAAAGAACCTTCCTGATGAAATAGTAAAGGAAATAGAAAGAGTTGAAAAAAACACTGAAAATATTAAGGGCTTGGATTTTATAATTGCATTAAATTACGGAGGACGCCAAGAGCTTGTGGAAGCGGTTTCAAGACTCGTTGAGGATTTTGATGCGGGGTTGATAACAGAAATAAATGAAAAAGCCATATCCGAAAGACTTTATACCAACGGCATACCCAATCCTGACCTTTTGATACGAACCAGTGGTGAAATGAGATTAAGTAATTTTTTAATTTGGCAATTAAGCTATTCCGAATTCTATTTTTCTGATGTTCTCTGGCCCGATTTTAGCGAGAATCATCTAAAAGAAGCTATAATCTCATATCAGGGGAGGCAGAGGCGTTTTGGAGGTGTAAAATGCTAATTAGAATAATAAGCGGTATAATTGCGGCGGGAATTCTTATAGCACTGCTGCTTCTGCCGCCGTATGTCCTAGCTATAACCGCGTTAGCAGCCAGTATTATTGGTCTGTTTGAATTCTCTAATGCTATGAAGCAAAAGAATATTAGTATTGATTTGCCTGTTAGCATAATCTCAGCCGTTGTTATCATGGGAAAGGCATATGGAGTTACTATTCCGGTTGATGGAGTATCGGAGCTTTTCACCAAAATCTTTGCTACTGAGAAATTAAATGCATTTTTCTACATCTTGATTGCATATCTTTTCTGTCGGATAATATTTGATAGAACAAAATCTAAGATAGATGATATGGCGTACACCTTATTAGGGATAGTTTATATTCCGTTTCTTCTGTCTTTTGCAATCATGACACGGAATCTGGAACGTGGATTTGAGTTTATATGGTTAGTCTTGATAGGATCAATTATGACCGACGTTTTTGCTTATTTTGTTGGTGTTTCTATAGGCAAGAATAAGATTATCCCACACATAAGCCCGAAAAAAACCGTTGAAGGTTCAATAGGAGGAGCTATAGGCTGTATGCTTATAATGGTGCTTTATGGTGAAATTATTATGAATCGAATCGGGTCTAGTCCTATTTCACTTTACCATTTTGCTATTATGGGATTTATATGTGGCATTGTAGCACAACTTGGAGATTGGGCCGCTTCGGCTATAAAAAGATATACCGGAATAAAGGATTTTGGCAATTTAATACCGGGCCATGGGGGAATAATGGACAGGGTTGACAGCATTCTTTTTGTTTCCCCATTGGTTTATATTTATGTAAGTTTGTTTTTGTGCTAGAAAGGTAATAATATGGTAAAAGGCTTAAGCATTTTGGGGTCCACCGGCTCGATAGGCACTCAAGCCCTTAATGTTTGTGAAAATTTAAATATCAATGTGGTATCATTAATTGCTAAGACCAATGTCAAGGCAATGGAGGAACAAATAAGGCGATATAAGCCGAAGGTTGCTGCTCTGCTTGATGAAAAATCTGCAGGTATTTTGAAAACGGCTGTAAGAGATACAGATACAAAGGTTTTGACAGGTAATGAGGGCGTTTTAGAGGCTGTAACACATAGTGATGCTGATACCGTGTTAACCTCGGTTGTTGGAATTGCAGGTCTTTTGCCCACAATAGCCGCAATCGAGTCAGGTAAAAATATTGCCCTGTCAAATAAGGAAACATTGGTAACCGCCGGATCGATAATTACAGAATTGGTAAAAGAAAAAGGTGTCAGGCTTTTCCCAGTAGATAGTGAGCATTCCGCAATATTTCAATGCCTTGAGGGAAACAGGAGAAGCGATGTTGAAAAGATTATTCTAACGGCATCTGGAGGTCCCTTCAGAGGTTATACAAAAGAACGCCTCAAAAATGTTACTGTAGAACAAGCGCTGAATCATCCCAATTGGTCAATGGGAAATAAAATTACAATTGACTCGGCTACTATGATGAATAAGGGGCTGGAGGTTATTGAAGCCATTTGGTTGTTTGATGTGCCGGCTTCAAAAATCGAAATAATTGTTCAACCGGAAAGCATAATACATTCTATGGTTGCATACAAGGATGGCTCGGTAATGGCTCAGATGGGGGCACCTGATATGCAGATACCGATTCAATTGGCTCTTACTTGGCCTGAGAGAATTGAAAATCCATTTGGAAGAATTGACTTTGATAAAATAACAAAACTTAATTTTATTAAACCGGATTTAGAAACATTCGAGGCTTTAAATCTTGCATATAAAGCGGCGCAAACCGGAGGGACACTTCCTTGTGCCATGAATGCGGCAAACGAGGTAGCGGTTGAGCTTTTTTTAAATGGAAAGATTTCTTTTCTTCAAATAACAGAGTTAATCAGTCAGGTTATGAAAAATCATAAAGTGAATAATAAGCCTGTACTTGAAGATATAATAGATACTGACAGCGAATCAAGAAAACTAGCATGGAATATTTTTAACGGGGGTTTAAAATGGGAATAATTGTAGCTTTAATTGCATTAAGTGTACTTATAATAATACATGAGCTAGGCCATTTTTTAGTGGCTAAAGCAGTTGGTATAAGGGTTCTTGAATTTTCATTATTTATGGGACCTAAGCTTTTCTCTTTTACCAAGGGGGAGACAATCTATTCATTAAGACTGATTCCTATGGGAGGCTATGTAAAAATGGAGGGAGAAGAGGAATCCTCCAAGGATCCCAGAGCCTTTTCTAACCAGTCTGTGGGTAAGCGTGCTCTTGTTATAGCAGCAGGTCCCGCTATGAATATTCTGGCCGCTTTTATTTTTGCGATAATATTCTTAGCCAATACAGGCTTTTATACAAATACTATAACAGAATTCTATGAGGACTCGGTCATACAAAAGGCCGGGGCCGAAATAGGAGACAGATTTATTTCCTATGATGGAAAAAGGCTTTATGAGCCGGCATCGGATATAAATCTCTTCATGTATGGAGAGGATGGGTCAGATAGTGAGCTGGTTTATTACGATGTCAGTGAAGATAAAATGGTTAAAAAGATTATTACACCCGGAAAAACTGCAACAAGAGTAAGACTTGGATTTTCTGCCCAAGTTGAGGGTAATACGGGAAGTAATGTTATTGATATCATTGAGACTGATTCTCCGCTTATGAAAGCCGGGATAAAACGTGGTGACAGAATTATTAAGCTCGATGATACTGAAGTCTTTACTACACCTGATATACAGAATTATTTAAATACTACCAGAACAGATAAATCGGCTCCCTTAACTATTACTATCGAAAGAAACGGAAAAATGCTGACTTTTGAAAACATAAAACCGTTTTCAGATTTTAATTATACCCTTGCTGTTAATCTGGAGTATAAAGAGGGCAACATATTCGAGATAGTGGGAGCATCCGCAAAATATTGCTTATCGACTGCACGTAATGTTCTTATGACAATTAAGTGGTTATTTAACGGTACAATTTCCGTTAAAGAGCTGTCAGGCCCGGTGGGAATTATAGGAACAGTCGGAAGTGTCGTGGAAACCCAGCAGACTTTTGGTCAAATTCTTCTCAACTTGATTTATATAAGTAGCTTTATCAGTATAAATCTGGGGATTATGAATCTTATACCTTTTCCCGCCCTTGACGGAAGTATGCTCGTCATACTTCTCATAGAAAAAATCAGGGGGAAACCAATACCCCAGGAAAAAGTAGGAATGATTTCGTTTATAGGATTTATACTGCTTATGGGAGTTCTTGTTATAACGTTGTTTAACGACATTCCCCGATGGCTGTTGTAGTTGGAGATTTACGATATGCGTAGAAATACAAGAAAGATTCGGGTTGGCAACATTTTTGTCGGTGGAGACGCACCGATAAGCATCCAATCCATGACAAATACAAAAACAAGCGATGTTGAATCTACTGTAAGCCAGATTCAAGAATTGACCAATGCCGGATGTGATATTATCAGAGTGGCGGTACCCGATATGGAAGCTGCCGAAGCAATATCAAAAATTAAAGAACGAATTACTATTCCCCTTGTGGCTGATATTCATTTTGACTACAAGCTCGCTTTAAAGGCTATGGAAAACGGGGTTGATAAGATTCGAATCAATCCCGGAAACATAGGCTCGTTCGAGCGTGTAAAAGAAGTGGTACATATGGCTAAGGAAAGGGAAGTGCCTATAAGAATAGGTGTAAATGGTGGGTCGCTGGAAAAGGATCTTCTCAATAAATATGGCCATGTATGTGCTGAGGCACTTGTAGAAAGTGCTCTGGGTCATGTACAAATACTTGAGAAATTGAACTTTTATAATACGGTGATATCCATTAAGTCCTCGGATGTGAAAATGTCATTTGAAGCTCATCAAATACTTTCCCAAAAAACTGATTATCCTTTGCATATTGGTGTTACAGAAGCAGGAACACCTTACAGCGGAACAATTAAATCTGCTGTAGGAATTGGTGCGATGCTCCTTTCAGGTATTGGTGACACAATCAGAGTATCACTTACCGGTGATCCGGTCTTGGAGATTAAAGCTGCGAAAGAAATTTTAAAAGCCTGTGGTCTTTACAAGAAGGGTGTAGTTTTTGTGTCTTGTCCCACTTGCGGGCGAACTCAGATTAATCTTATAGATATCGCACAAAAGGTAGAAAAAGCCCTAGAGAATATTGAAAAGCCAATAAAAGTAGCAGTGATGGGCTGCGTAGTAAATGGCCCCGGAGAAGCCAGAGAAGCCGATATCGGCATAGCTGGAGGCAAAGATTCGGCTGTCATTTTCAAAAAAGGTGAAATTCTCAGAAAGGTTCCGGAAAGTGAAGTTGTGGAAGCCCTTTTGGAAGAGATTAAAAACTTGTAATTCCATTCATTCTTAAAAAATGATTCAACTGTATTATCCATCCGTAAAGTTGTGTCCTGGCCAGAAAGCTCTTGCTTGTGTTTTGCTGTTGCTTCATCATGCTCTCAAGAGTTTTCAGGTTCAACATATATTTTATGGGTGAAGATGGATCAAAAACTGTTTCAAAAAGTAGAGTTTTAAGTTTTACCTCATAATCGAGGTCGTGTGAACGAGGATAGGGGGTCTTTTTCCTTTCCAGAATATCGGATGGGAGAAATCCACGCAAGGCTTCTCTTAACAGTCCTCTATCCATGTTGTTAAGCCGTTTTAGCTCTGAGGGAACATTCCAGAAGTAATCGGTGATTCTGAAATCACAAAAAGGCATTCTGGCCTCTAAGCCACAAGCCATACTCATTCTGTCAAGACGATCCAATATGCAGGGAAGGTTCCAATATAAACTGAACCACTGGGATTCATTTTCTTTCCGAAGATGATTTTCAGAAACTGCAAATTTCGGATAGTCTGCCAAAGCTTCTGCGTAGCATTTTTCGATAAATTCATAGGGCTTAATCATATCAATGACGTCATTCTTAAAAACAGAGATTTTCTCAGCTAAATTCGAGCTCCAGGGAAGACGCTTCCTTCCCGTTAAAAAGTGCTCGCTTGCCTTAATACTTGTACCGAATACTTCATCTGAACAATCTCCTGAAAGGACTATACCAAAATCTTTCCGAATTTCTCGACATAAAAGAAGTAAAGAAGCATCAAAATCAGGCATTCCGGGTATACCCCTGGCTTCCTCGGCCTCAAGGAGCGAATCCATCATATCCGATGAAGACAGAATAATATAGTGGTGTCTAGTTCCGGTTCTTCTGCAAACCCAGCGAATCCATGGTGTATCGCTATCAACACCTGCACCTCTTTGCCTTAAATATCTGCTGTTTCTTTCGAAATCCACGGACCAAGTGTTAAATGTATTGTTACCTAAAAGAAGTGGGTTATCTGTAGTGATTGCTGTAATCAAGCTTGAGTAAAGGCCTCCGGACAATAGACCGCAAAGCGGGAGATCAGACGTTATTTGTCTTTTTACCGAATCTATTACAAGTTCGCGGACAGTTTCGAGGGTTTTTGCCAAATCATCTTCATGTTCGTGGTTCTCCATAATCCAATATCTTATGGATTTAGATCCGTTTGACGAAAAATGCAAAAAGTGTCCAGGCCTAACTTGATGGATGCCTTTAATGACTCCACAACCCGGTGTATGTCTAGGGCTTAAGCATATCAATTCTGACAGACCTTCGGTATCCAGTGTTGTTTCAAATAATGGGTGGCATGTAATTCCTCGTATATCCGATGCAAAAATAAGAATTTTATTGGTTATTGAGTAATATAAAGGCTTTGTACCATGATGATCTCGTGCCAGTATTAATATGGCGTCTTCCTGTATCCAAAGAGCTAAAGAAAAGGTTCCGTTTATTTTTTCAAGAAATTTTTCCTTCCATCTTACGTAAGCATGTATTAAAAGCTCAGAGCAAGAAATAGCATTGCAGTCAGTCGCAGGGATACTCAAATCTGAACAGATTTCCTTCTTGTTAAAAATGGTCCCGTCAAGTGTAAGTACGTAGGTTTTGCCTTCAATCACAAGCTCACTGACAAATGAACTCTTACTTGTTGGACCTACTGACCCTGTTCGCCTTAAAAATGCGGCATGAGGCGAAATAAAATGTCCTGCTCCACTGGCTCCTCTGGAGCGAATGGCCTCGGACATAGCACATATATTTACGCTTTTTTGCAGAATATCGTCAGTTGGGCTGACCATACCGGCTATTCCCGCCATATAAAACCACTCCGGAGTAAAGTGTACACTCATATACTATTCGAAGCTTCCTGTCTTTGTTACGGGAAATCAAAGTGGATAAAAGCCTTTTATTTAGCTAGTTTATATAATTCTTCGGTAATTTTCCGGGCTATAACGTTATTTGACATAAAATTATTAATCTTCTCATTATAATAAGCTTACTTACACTGTTTACGAGGAGCTAAGCGAGGAAGTGAAACGGTAGTAGCTACGTTACTTATTTACGTCGGCGAACCCGGTACACTTATTATCATAAAGAAAGGGGTTAAACAATAATATTTATATGGAACGTATAAGAAAAGAGAGGAGACACGGGGTGGTTGTATATGCAGATATTTTATTCTTCGAAAATTTGTTGGCAAATTGCTTAATACTTAAGCTAACGAGCTCCATATCCGGAATTGCCCTCAAGACAATGAGAATGATATTTGCATCATCTCTTGGAGCCTTATATGCGGTTATTACCGTCGCAATA